>DASRFG010000036.1 GCA_035651655.1 Terriglobales bacterium | reverse complement strand
GTTGTACCCCGAGTGCGGCTCGGTGATCGAGCTGGGCGGGCAGGACGCCAAGATCATCATCTTCAAGGAAGATCCGGAGACCGGGCGCAAGAAGAAGCTGCCCTCCATGAATGACAAGTGCGCGGGCGGCACCGGCGCGGTGATTGACAAAATCAATGCCAAGCTGCGCATCCCGTCCGAGAAGCTGTGCGAGATGGGCTACGAGGGCCTGAAGCTGCACCCGGTGGCAGGAAAGTGCGGCGTATTCGCGGAGACCGACATCAACGGCCTGCAGAAGCAGGGCGTGCCGCCGGAAGAGCTCATGGCGTCGCTGTTCGAGTCCATCGTGCAGCAGAACCTTTCTGTCCTCACCCGCGGCAATACACTCCGACCGGTGGTGCTGCTGCTGGGTGGCCCCAATTGCTACATCAAGGGCATGCGGGACTGCTGGAAGCACAACATCCCCAAAATTTGGGAAGAGCGCAATTATCCGCTGCCTGAAGGTGTGGATCCCAAGGAATTGGTTCGCACGCCGGACAATGCGCAGTACTTTGCCTGCATTGGCGCAGTCGAATTCGGCAAGCAGGAAGACCCCGGGATTGGCGTTTACCAAGGGTTTGAGAAGCTCGAGTGGTACATCACCGAGGGCCGCGCTATAGAAAAAGCCAAGAAGGGCGGCGGCCAGGCTCTCGCCAAAGACGACACCGAGTTGGCGGCGTTCAAGGCGAAGTACCAGAAGAAGAAATTCATCCCGTCCACCTTCCAGCCCGGGCAGGTGGTGGAAGGCTTCATCGGAATTGATGGCGGCTCCACCTCCACCAAAGCCGTTCTGGTGGACAAGAACCGCACGATTCTCTGCAAGACTTACCAGCTCTCGCGCGGCAATCCGATTGAGGATACGCAAGAGGTGGTCGCCAAAGTGGCCAAGCAAGTCACGGATTCCGGCGCTACGCTGAAGATTCTCGGCGTAGGCACAACCGGGTACGCCAAGGACATTCTGAAGGACGCGGTCGGCGCAGATGTTGCGCTGGTCGAAACCGTAGCCCACACCCAGGCTGCGCTGCACTTCTATCCCGATGCCGACGTGATCTGCGACGTGGGCGGGCAGGACATCAAGATCATCATCCTCAGAGATGGGCGCGTAAAAGACTTCAAGCTGAACACGCAATGCTCCGCCGGCAATGGGTACTTCCTGCAGGGCACCTGCGAGTCGTTTGGTTTCAAGGTCGAGGAATTTGCCGATATCGCATTTGGCGCCAAGTCGTTTCCGCAGTTCGGCTATGGTTGCGCTGTGTTCATGCAGTCGGACATCGTCGATTTTCAGCGCCAGGGCTGGAAGCCCGAAGAGATCATGGCTGGGCTGTGCAACGTACTGCCGAAGAACATTTGGTTATACGTCTCGCAGATTCCCAACCTCTCGGCCATCGGGACCAAGTTCATCCTGCAGGGCGGGACGCAGCATAACCTGGCGGCGGTGAAGTCGCAAGTGGACTTTGTTGAATCGCGGTTCAAGGGCAAGGACGTAAAGCCTGAGGTCATCGTTCACCAGCACTGCGGCGAAGCCGGCGCTATCGGCTGTGCGTTCGAAGCCGTACGGCTTTGGGAGAACGGCAAAGAGAGCGAGTTCATCGGCCTTGATTCTGTCGCATCCATTAGCTTCACGACCACGCGCAATGAAGATACGCGCTGCTATTTCTGCAAAAACAAGTGCCTGCGCACCTTTATTGATGTCACGACAGTCACGCCGAATCCCAATTACAAGCCACCGGTGAAGACCAAGGTCCCGTTGGCGGCTGGAGCCCAACGCCTGATCATCGCCACCTGCGAAAAGGGCACAGTCGAGAACGTGGACGAGATGCGCGTCATCAAAGGCAACATTGACGCTATCAAGAAAGAGAACCCCAACATCGTTGAGATCGCGGCCAAGGCTGCGTTCAAGAGCTTTGAGCCCTCAGTCGTTGCCGATCCGCTGCCTAAATTCGCCATCACCGCAGCCCAGAAACGTCGCATCGAGCTGATGAAGAAGCGCGCCGACCTGAAGATCGGCATGCCGCGGGCGTTGAACATGTATTCGTGCGGGCCGTTCTTTACCGCGTATTTTGAATCGCTGGGGCTGAAACCGGAAAATCTTTTCTGGTCCGACTTCACCAACGAACAGCTCTATAAAGAGGGTGCCAAGCGCGGTGCCATCGACCCCTGCTTCCCCTCGAAGGTCGGAATCCCCCACGTTCACAATCTGCTTTACGCCGTGCACCCCAAGAAGAAGCTCGACGTCATCTTCTTTCCTATGATCGATTCGCTGCCCAGCTTCCTGAAGCACACGCAGGCGAGCCGCGCGTGTCCAACAGTGACCGCGACTCCGGCCTCGGTGAAGGCGGCCTTCACCAAGGAAAGCGATTTGTTCAAGGAAAAGGGCGTGATCTGGAAGGACACATTGATCGCGCTCGATAAGCTTCCGGTCGCGCATCGCCAGATGTATGAAGACTGGAAAGATATCCTGGGCTTGGCCGAGGAAGAGAACTATCGCGCCTGCCAGCAGGGTTTCAATGCGTTGGACAAGTTCGATACTGACGTCATGCGCAACGTCGGCCGTGAAACCTTAAAGAAGCTCGAGGCTGAAGACCGGCTGGGAATCGTGCTGCTGGGCCGACCGTACCATCACGATCCCGGCATCAATCACGAAATTTTGGAAGAATTCCAGAAGCTCGGTTACCCTGTCTTCTCGCAGGATTCCTTGCCCATTGACGACGACATCATCTGGAAATTGTTCGGCGACGAAGTGAAAGCCGGAATCATCCAGCACCCGCTCGACGTCACCGACGCATGGAAGAACTCGTATTCCGAGAATACTTCACGCAAGGTCTGGGCGGCGAAGTACGTGGGTCGCCATCCGAACCTGGTGGCGCTTGAGCTTTCCAGCTTCAAGTGCGGGCACGACGCGCCCATCTACACCGTGATCGAAGAAGTGGTCGAGCACACTGGCACGCCGTACTTCTGCTTCAAGGACATTGATGAGAATAAGCCGACTGGGTCGATCAAGATTCGCGTCGAGACCATCGGCTACTTCCTGAAGCGTTATCGCGAAGACATGGTGCGCGAGAAGCAGAAGAAGGTCACGATCGATGAGCAGTTGAAGAAATTCGAAGAGCAATTGCGCGCCGAGCTGGCGACGGCGGAGAAATACAAATATGCCGAGCGTCCGGCGTCTGAAAGCCTCATCCAGATTGGCAACTTGCCGGTCGGCGGGCAGTCTGAAGCGAACGAATTGGTTGAAATGAGCGGCGATTAGCAACGTCTGAATACTGGCCCGGCGCCCAACGCCGGGCTTTTTGTTTGTCTACGGAGCTCACGCCGGAAAAATTGATGGTAGAGACGTAGCTTGCTACGTCTTGCTGGCGGCTTTCGATACAATAGACTCACTTCGGCTGGACGGTTCAGTTATGGCAATGGAATCTGATAAAGTGATGTTTGAGATTTATCGCGAAGCCGCATACACCGGCAAATACCGCGTGGTGTACTTCACCGAACTGAACGAAAATAACAAGGAATTCGAGATCAATCGCGCCCTGTCAGGGGAGCACTTTTACGACGGCTTCATCAAGAATTACCGCAAAGAAGAGGCCAAGGACATCATTGAAGGCCTATTAAAGCGCATGAACGACGGCGAGCGGCTTACGCCTAAAGACGTGGAGCAGGCGTTAGAGCAGTTTATTCCTGTTTAAGTGCAGTACTCAGTTCCCAATACTCTGTACCGATTATCCAGACTTCCTGACAACTTAGTACCGGGGTACTGAGAACTGGGCCACCCCGTACTGTATAATTTGCACGAATGGCGACCGAACCTGGGACCACGACCAAAGCGCCCGGCATGGTGCCGGACGAGATGAAATTTGAGCCCCGCTCCAAGGGCATCGATACCGTCCGCAAGAAGAAACCCAAAGAACTGGCTGTCATCACCGAGTGCTGCACCGGTTGCGCCGGCTCACCTGCCTGCGTGGAATATTGCCCGGTAGAAGATTGCATGTTCTGGGTGCCGGACGAAGACCATCCGCCGTTCGGCCGCATCCAGGTGGATCCAATCCTCTGTATTGGCTGCAAGAAGTGCACCAGCAAAGGTCCCGACGGCTCATTTCTTGATGGCTGCCCCTGGGATGCTATAGCTATGGTGGACACAGTCGAAGTCGAAAAAGAAGTCGGTGTGATGCCTTACTGACGGGCAGCGTTCAGCGCTCAGCCAAATCAAATCTGCAATGCACGCGTGGGCACAGGCGCCTCGCCTGTGCGGGCGAGCGTAGCTCGCCTACTTGCTTTCAAATGTTCTCTAATGCGCTCTCAGAACCGGGGGGGCGGTTCCGAATTCTGTGTGGGTAACGGGTGTTGGAGGATTCAGTCAGAGTTTCGCGATCTGCGCCGCATAACCGGTTCAAGGCATACACAGGAAGTTTTGAACTGAGATCAATTCGAGTGGTGACTCGTCTCCTAGTCGATCCGAGCGGGCCGTCGCTGCAGCGCCGTACGCCTGCGACTATGCGCTACGACGGAATTGGTTGCTCTCTTCGAGCCGATAAGAGCTGGCTGGGCTTTTTGAAGCCAGTTCGCCAATTTATGTGGATCGAAGCGGATCGCGCCAGCGACTCGGAAAGAGGGAGTCTCCCGCCTGCCGCCATCTTATACTGATTGAAAACTAGGGACGGCTAGAAGGCAGCGTTCTAACCAGGTGAACTACGTCCCCTATGACGAAGATACAAGATTGTTACGCTCTTCATTGTACCGTATCAAGCGAGTTATGCCGCGCCTGCGGGCGTATTACGGATCGCACAGAGGTACCCCTTATAACTCTGATCAACCGGTTGGTTTGAGCCGGCGCCAAAAGACCATGCAACACTTTCTTACTGCACTCCTCCCTGTTTTCCACAATGAGAAATGAACGAGGGCTAAGTTGTTCTAGAACACGAAATGTGCTAAGCTCCGCCAGCCCGTTGGGGGTGGAAGCAGATTTCTAATACTGAAACCTCCATTCCAAGAAACGATGAGTATGGAAGTTCAACGCTCAACGATTGTCATCACTGGCGTTACCCGCGGCCTTGGCCGTGCCATGGTGGACGAATTTGTCCGGCTGGGACATAAGGTTCTTGGCTGTGCGCGGACAAAGATTGGGATCGAAGAACTCATCCGAATGTACCCAGAACAGGATTTTCAGACAGTGGATGTCGCTTCAGATGCTCAAGTCCAAGCCTGGGCTGAGCGTCTTGTAAAAGAGTATGGAGCGCCTGACTTTGTACTCAACAACGCGGCTGTCATCAATTTCAAGGCACCGCTATGGGAAGTCGACAGTCAGGAATTCTCGGAAGAGATCGATATCAACGTCAAAGGTGTCGCTAACGTCACACGGCATTTCGTTCCATCAATGATGGCCCGCAGGAGCGGGATCATCGTCAATTTCATTTCTCGGTGGGGAACCCAGTTCGAGGCGCACATGGCACCCTACTGCGCGAGCAAGTGGGCCGTTGTGGCACTTACCCACGTGCTCTCGGAAGAGCTAAGGCCTCAAGGGATATCGGCTGTGGGCCTGAACCCCGGTGTTGTGAGGACGGGAATGTTGCAACAGTATTTGGGTGGCGTCAGTGGAACCGATATGTCCACCTATCCCACGGCGAGTGAGTGGGCAACAACTGCCGCGCCGTACATTCTGCGGCTGTGCCTCAACGACAGTGGAAAGCTACGAAATGTGTTTGAGCCGTCACTAGATTCACCCATCTACCCGTGCGCTAAGTGTGAGGATGAACTCTGCACTACGAATGACGAATCTGAGGCTAAGCAATGAGGAACGTGTATCGCGCGACTAGACCAACCTGGTCGCAGATGGGTAAGGCGGAATGGAGAGTGATCCTCATTGCAAGCATTCTTGTAGCGATAACAGGGCTGCTCGGAGATTTTGTCGTCGACCATAAGGTTCTGCATATGGAGCCTCCAGGCACGTTGACGGCCTATAGTGAGGTTGTGGCACATGGGCTGTGGTTTCTTGCTGAGACAGTTGCAATTACCCTCCTCTGCGTGTTGCTGATCAATTTCTACAAAAATCTGAACATCGGCTGTTACCCTACCACGTTCTTGTACAGCTTCATCCTGCCCGCAACTTCCAACCCTAGTGGCAAGTCCCAGGTGGTCGGCTACTGCCAAGTTGCACCGAATACCCAATCGGGGGAATTTGAGATTACAGGCGCGTCATATTCCTGGGAAGCCGGGCACCCGAATACTGATGGTCGCGTGCGATTCACGTCTAGCAAGGTTTACGGTAGCAAAGAAGAGGAGGAGACGACCTGCCACATACAATTCACCGTACATCCAGCGGATGCCCAGAAGCGCTTTTACGACCACGGCCTTTTACTATTCCGGCTAGACAAAACTGCACACCGAAAGGCGGATGAAGGCTCAGGTATATATGCGGGCTTCTTGCAGGCAACGTACAAGGATGCCGAAGGTCGAGACGTTAACGTGCGATCCGAGGGTTACGCAGAATGGTACAGCAATACAAAGACTAGCCCGACCGATCTGGAATCTACGCTACGAGCGCGAGGCAATGGCCTTGTTGCCCAACTCGAGGCGATGTTAGCGGCTTCGCCTCAGCCAACACTCTGGGAAGAGATGCGCGAGAAAGAGAAAGACTACATGGAAGAAAACGACTGGGGTATTAAAATACCAACTCCCCAATCGATCGCACTCAACCCCCAGCTCAAACCTTACATCGATAGGCTGCTTTCGCAGATGCTCTCTTTGTGTGGGCTGCAAGAGCCTGCAATAGGTGATTTCAAAGCGCGGGCAGAGCACGAAGCAAGAGTTAACCGATACGATACGCGCGTCGCGTACGAGCGAGAACTAAAGGCCGGTTTAATTGGAATGGTAAGAGAAACGAGCCTCGATGACGCCCTTAGTCGCAGAGCCGAAACAATCAAGGCCCAAATAGAGCCCTACTTGGAGGGCGACTCCTTACTCGATATCGGATGCGGTAACGGCATGGTCGCAGACTTGATAAAAGACCATTTCACAAAAGATGAAGTACAACTCGTAGACGTCAAACGGTACCTGCCGTCGCGCTTGCGACGACAACTTTCCTTCACAGAGTATCAGGAAGGAGAGCCACTGCCCTTCAGCAAACAATTTGATACTGTACTCCTTTTGACAGTGCTTCACCATTCGAGGAACCCCCGAAGACTCCTGAAACTTGCGTGGGGCATCACGGCAAAAAAACTGATAATCATCGAGTCCGTTGTCGGTATTCATGTCTTGGTGAAAAATGCCAAGTACGAGCTAGTGAACTCGCCTATTGAAATTCAAGTTGGGTACGCTGCTTTTGTCGACTGGTTCTACAACCGAGTACTCCATAACGACGTGCCGGTTCCTTATAACTTCACGACCCCCGAAATGTGGAAATCTGAGTTCGAGCGAAATCATATGAAACTTGCGCATACAATCCATCTCGGTCAGGACATAGACATAGGCCCTGAGTACCACATCTTGTTTGTGCTTCAAAGGGGATGACCAAACTGCGTTCGCGTTGATATTATGAAGACGTCAACGCTCAGACCTTGCTCTTCCACGGATGGCTTCCTCCGTCAGCACCGCCTGCTGGCGGACGCGTTCGGGCATGCCCTCGATCTGGTGCTGATAGGGAACAATCGCAGGTATGTCTTCGGGAGTTCCTATCACGTACAGCGCGCGCAATGCTTCCCAGACCTGATCGGCGCCGGGATCGAGGATGCCCAACTCGGCTCCCGCATAAATGTCATCTCCCTGTGCCACCGAGATCGACCGCAAGCGTCCAGTAAAGGGCGCGCGAGCTTCGATAGTCCGATCGCGAGCCTGAAGTTTCGCCACTAACCCATTTTGATGAATCATCGCTCCGGGCTTGGCCAAATCGAGCACCCGGCCGCTTTGCGGGGCAGTTATGTGGGCAGGCTGCAACAGAAAAACGATTTGCTGCCGACCACTGGCATCGCCAAAACGCACCAGGGCCAGCGCGGCGTTGCCGCGGACGGTGGGCGAAGGATCAGCCAACAGCTTGAGCAGTGCCGCATGGAATTCAGGGACGGAACTGTCCTGACCCATGGTCCAGGCGTCAGCGCTGCGGATTTCTTCTGAAGGATTGGCGGCCAGGCTCACCAGCGCGGGATACCATTTGCTCACAGACGGCTCGTGGCGTGCCATGCGATCGCCAATTTGCAGCACCGCGTGCTGAATGTGGCGCGGCTTCTGCACGTCATGCAGATAGCGGTCCATCTGTGCGTCCGAGAGCTGGCGCCCAAACCAGGTGTTCCACCAGAAGAGGAACGGCATGAGCACGATCAGCCAGGCGGTCAGGAAGAAAAGAATGCGGCTGCGCAGCGACATGCGATGCCGCCGGCGCGGCACGGGTGTTTCGGACGATTGGGCTGTGGAAGGTTCCGGCTGCGCGCTGTTTGCCTGCGAGACGCTGGAGGGATCAGCTGACATAGAAATTAAGCTCGCTGCGACTCCTCAATCACGTCAGCATCCAGCACGCGCTCCTGTTCCAGATAATGCGAAACGGCATATTGCGCCATCAAGGGAGTGGTCAGCCGGATCTCAGCTCCAATCCACTCGCCTTTCCCATGGGGCGCACCCGGTGCGTGCCGGCAGGGGCCGCTGCTGCCGAATTCTGGGCCGAATGCGGCACTCTGAATCTCGCCGAACGGCTTCAGCGCTCGCCAGGCCTCGTCCCCGCGCGTTCCGGACACATCAATCTTCAGCCGAACGATAGACGTAATCTTCTCCTATGCGGTGAACAGGTGGTACAGCATCACATAGATCACCACGCCCGTGACCGAGACGTAGAGCCAAACCGGAAACGTCCAGCGTGCGATGGCGCGATGTCGGTCAAAACGTCCGCGCAGCCCGCGACTCAGCGTAATAATCACCAGCGGCACGATCACTGCCGCCAGGAACGTGTGCGAAAACAGAATCGCGAAATATACCGGCCGAGCCAGGCCGTGCCCGGGAAATCGCGTGACTCCCACGTGATAGTGATAGTAAAGATACGAAACTAGAAACAAGGTCGAGCAAATTACCGCCGCAATCATTATCGCGCGGTGTGCGGTAATCTGGCCCCGCTTGATGAAACCACGCCCCACTAAGATCAGCACTGCTGTGGTGCCGTTGAGCGTTGCATTGATAACCGGAAATATCGCGTACGCGCTCGCCATTATGCAGCCGGTTTAGTGGTGCGGCGATTGGCCATCGCGAATGCCAGCAGAAACATCGCCGTGGTAAAGCCCACCAGCACAAGCAGGGAATATGACAGCGTCAGCTCGGTAGTAGTGGCGGGAAACAACAGGCTTCGCAGGGCCTCCACGCCGTAGGTGAGTGGATTGAGGCGCATCAACAATCGTAGCCACCCGGACGCGCCACTCAGCGGAAACAGCGCGCCTGAAAGCAGCCACAACGGAATCAGGAACAAATTAATGACGGCGTGAAATCCCTGCGTCGAGTCCATTGGCCAGGCGATCGCAAATCCCAGTGCGGTCAGCGAGAACGAAACCAAAAACACCGTCAGCACCACTAGACCGAGTCGCGCCGCGGTAAAATGCACGCCCACCGCTGGCGCGAACACCAGGAATATGAGTCCTTGAACAGCCGCTAGCGTAGATCCACCTAGAACCTTGCCAAGAACAATGGCCGAGCGCCGCACCGGCGCAACCAGCACCGATAGCAGAAATCCCGCCCGCCGGTCCTCAATGACCGACATCATGGCGAAGATGGAAGTGAAGAGCACGATCATGATGAGCGCACCGGGATAGAAATACTCCAGGTAGTGCTGCTGGCCGGCAGAACCGCCCGAGCGAAACGAACTCCCAAAGCCTGATCCGATAACCACCCAGAACAGCAGCGGTGAAAGAATCACTCCCACCACCCGTGTTCTCTGGCGGTAAAAGCGAATGATCTCGCGCCACCAGAGCGAGAACGCCGGCAGCATGGTCAGGGTGCGCGCGCGGGTGCCGCTGGCGGGCAAAACAGCCCTTCGCGCTGCTGTACGATCCGCAATGGTGCTCTGGGTGGCCATTTCAGGAGACTATGACATCAATTCTATCGCGCTTCGACGCCGTTCTGGTCAGTCCAGAAGCGATGCCCGGTGCGGTGAATGAACACATCCTCCAGTGTCGGTTTGCTCACCGAAACCGCCTGAATGTCGCCAGGAAAAGCCTCCACCACATCCGTGATAAACCTGTGGCCGTTTTCCCGTTCAATCCGCACTTTGCCGCTAATAACCGAGGCTTCCAAACCGAAGCGCGCTTTTACCCGCTCGGCCAGCGCTTCTGGCGCCTGGGCTTCCAGCACGATCACATCGCCGCCGATTTCACGCTTCAACTCCGCCGGTGTACCAAGCGCAACCAGTTTGCCCTGGTTCATAATCGCCAACCGGTCGCAGCGTTCGGCTTCTTCCATCAGGTGCGTGGTCACCATCACTGTGACGTGCTCTTCGTCGCGCAGTATCCGCAGATATTGCCACAAGTCGCGGCGCGCGCCGGGATCAAGGCCGGTTGTCGGTTCGTCCAGCAGTAGGACGGACGGATGGTGCAGCAGCCCCTTCGCGAGCTCCAGCCGGCGCTGCATCCCGCCAGAAAAGGTTTCGGCCCGTTCGTTGGCGCGGTCAGACAAGCCTACACGGCCAAGCATCTCCTGGATGCGCACGCTCAAGCTGGCTCCACTTAAACCATAAAGGTGTCCCTGATGGCGCAGGTTTTCTGCCGCTGTGAGCTTGATGTCTATGCTTTGTGCTTGGAATACAACGCCAATTTGCCGGCGCAGTCCGCCGGGATCGCGAGCCGAATCGCGACCCATGATCACGGCGTGGCCCTCGGAGGGAAGCATGAGGGTTGAAAGAATGCGAAACAGGGTCGTTTTCCCGCTGCCGTTCGGGCCGAGCAATCCAAACAACTCGGCATGGCGCACCTCGAAGGAAACTCCATCTAACGCCGCGCGCCCATCATAGCGATGGCGAATATTCTCCACCGTTATGACTGCCGCACCACTTTCGGAAGAGGCTGCCGCGATCTTCTCCGGAGCAAGCGCGAGATTGTCAGTGGAATTCAAAGGCACATGCCATTCTATCGTGTGCGTGGACAATCTAGCGGGCGGCGGTATTGATCATCATCAAAGCGAAAAGCAGTGGCAGGTAGAAGACGGTCGCTTGCAGCAGCTCCCGGGCGCGTGCTTTCGACCGGCCAACAGTGGGCGGCAAACCCTGTCTCGCCAGCCGCAGTCCGAACCAGAAGAGGGCCAGGCCAAGCACCACCGCGCCGACCAGATAAATCTTTCCTGACATCCCCAGAAAAGCAGGGGCCATGCTCACCGGAATCAACGCGGCGCCGTAAACCAGAATTCTCCGCGCCGTGGATTTTCCGTCTGCCTCCACCACCGGCAACATGCGGATCGCACCCCGCTCATAATCTTCCCGATAGAGCCACGCAATAGAGTGGAAGTGAGGGAACTGCCAGAAGAACACGATCCCAAAAAGCGCCAGCGCTTCCCAATCCAGACGGCCGCGGGCTGCCGTCCAGCCTAGAACGCCGGGCATCGCGCCGGGGAAGGCTCCCACAAAAGTGCAGATTGGGTGCACTTTCTTGAGAGGTGTATATACGCCGAGATAAATCGCGGATGTTGCCAGCGCCAACGCACCGGTCAGCGGGTTCGCAGCCACGGCCAAGTAGGCCGCACCTCCCAGCGCCATCAGAATGCCGACGATGGTGCCATGCGCCAGGCTCATCCGCCCTCCCGGAAGAGGCCGGATCGCAGTCCGCCGCATACGACCATCAACGTCGCGCTCCATCACTTCGTTGAGCGCCGCTGTCCCGCTCGCCACCAAGCCGATACCTAGAAGAGCATGCAGCATTCCCCATGAAAGGGAAGTGACGCCTGACTTGAATGCGCCGAAATAAAACCCGCACCATGCCGTCATCACCACCAAACTTGTGACGCTCGCCTTAATGAGGTCGGCATAATCCTGCATCCGACCCATCACCCCCGTTCGCGAGGGGACAAGCGCCGCGGGCACGCCAGCGGACTCAGCAGATCGGTTTGGAAGTGATTGGGTGGCGCTGCTCATGCAATGACAACCTTCCGCGTTTCGTTTTGTACTTTGGAATTTGCCAACGACGACGGCGCACGTACCCCGCTCAAATATCTCCAACTCTGGAGCGAGAGTATCAGGGTTGTAGCCAAAACCAAGGCGCCCACCGCCACATGGGCCACCGTGGAGACTACCATGCCTGCTCCCGGTTGCACAGCATCTTTTCCCCATTGCACTCGGGTGAGGTACGCTGCAAATCCAAGCGATAGTTGCACCGCTAATAATCCAAGCAGCAGCAATGCCGGACGCCTCAGGGACCCGACTCCCGAATAGCTGGAGAGCACCCGCGTAATCGTCCACAGCAGTAATACCGTAACCACCACTGCACTGATCAGGTGAGGCAGCAGCTTAATCCCCGAATGCCGAAAGCCCGCGCCCAGGACCAGTTGTAAGTACACCGACGCCACTGCCAATGTGCTCAGCATGGTCAGACCAGGTCTGCGGTCTTCAATCCCCGTTGTTTCTGAAGGCTCTAACCATTTCCTGCCGGTCACTACAGCCAGCACTACAACAATGCAGAAGAAAGTCTGAGCTAACGTGGCATGCGCGGTAGAGACCCCTGACGGCAAATAATAAAGCACGGTAATACCGCCCAGTATCCCCTGCGCGATTACTGTTCCCAATGCGATCACACCCAGCTTCCGCACCCAGGAGCGCTGCTCAACTCGCCACGTCCAGACCGCCAGAATGATGGTGAGCAGTCCGATGAATTCTGCAATCATCCGGTGCGTATGCTCAAACCTGACTCCGCCCACCATAGGCGGCAGCTTGTAAATTGAGCCAAACGATGTCGGCCAGTCAGGAACCGAGAGCCCAGCATCATTGCTCGTGACCAGCGCGCCGGCGATTAGCAGCAGAAATGTCGCCGCGGCCGTAAATACCACAAAGCGATGATGGGCTGGGTTGAAATATGTTGCTGCGGATTTCAGAACATGCTCCCTGGTTGCTTACGAAGAAAAATCGAGGAATGGGCCGCTGCCATGGCCCATTCCCCATTACAGGTTCGGCGAGCGTTATCGTCCGCCAGCGCCCGCGCCACCAAAGGTGAAGTCCACCGTCTTGGTGTCCTTAGGTGCGACCGTCACCTTCATCTCTTGCGGTCCAAGCTTTTCCTGGACAGCCTCTAGAGTGTAATTGCCCGGCGGTAAGCCTTTGATTTCGTACTTGCCATCCTTGTCCGTGACCGCGAAGAACGGGCTCTTGACCACATTAACGTACATTTTCATCCAGGGATGCTGGTTGCACTTGACCGGCAGCATGATTTCCTGACGCGCGAAGCTCTTGTTGATGGGGGCAGCCTTGGGCGGCTGCGACTCATTCCACTCCTGGTTTGACTTCGGCGTGGGATGAATATTGTGCGTCGTAGCATCGCTGTTCACGATGTTGACTGGTTGCCCGACCATCACTCCCAGAACGTGCGGGTGATAGCGGCAGCCTTCCTGGTTTATCTCAATCGCCTGTGTGGGCGTGTCGAAAGTACGGTCTCCAAGTCCGTCCTTCACATAAACAAATACGTTTGCCAGGTCGCTACCGTTGGCCACAATGTTCTCTGCTGTGTTCGTTCCTTTGCATGCAGGGTCCTGGCTCATATCAATCTTCTGCGGCTTCGGGGCCGTGCCGCTGAACTTTACGGTCCCGTTCACGGTGGCTACAGTGTTCGGATCAATGGCCGTGCCAGCAGCTTTTGTTTCAGCTCCGGAACTTTCCTGCTCCTCACTGGTCTTTTCCTTCTTGCTACAACCGGCAAGCAGAACGGTCCCGAGGAACGCAATCAGGCCCAGCATCGCTATCCAAGCTCTCTTATTCATGATGTCGCACCTTTCAGTTAAGTATTCATGGGCAAACAAAACCCTACATTCTACCGCGAACGCGCTGATGACGCAGCCGCCGCGGCAGTGTTGCTGGATTGAAGTGTTGATGCTCGAGTGCGGTGCCTTCCCACCTTGCGCTTGTTGTGGGCGGCTCCTGAGTTGTTCGATGTCTTCTTCGCTGGAGCTGCCGATTTCGGCATCGCCGCCGAGACTCGCCTCTGTTCCTCCGGCGTCAACTGGAAGATATAGCGCGTGAGCAGCTTGTTCTGGTCCTGCTCATATCCCTGGAAACTCGGCGGTGTGGGACCCGAGAACACCCAGTGCCCCTTGTCCTGCTTGAACAGGCCCGAAGGCATAGACGTGCCCGGACTGATGGCCTGCGGATCAAGCAGCCACTGTTCGGTCCATCCCGGCTTCAGCCGCTCCTTCGCCAGCAGGAAGTTGGGCGCGGTGGCGAACTGGTCGTGTCTCGGATCTCCGGTCGCGTGACATTTCAAACAGGGCGCAGCGTTGCTGCTGAACAGACTGCGTCCCATGTCTGTCTCTTTAGCCGTAAGCGCAGGCATCCGCTCCGGAATATAGGGCAGCGGCTGTTTGGAGAGCGCCTGGAAGAAGCGCACCAGTACCCGTAGTTCGTGGTTCGAGAAGAAGAACGTGGGCATGTGCGCCTTCAGGTAAGGCCGTACGCCGTTGCGGTTCGTATCCGTGCTGCTGAGCGCCGGATTGCTCAGGAATTGCCTCAGCCACTCCGGATCCACGCGCGCCCCCTCGGTCAGCAACTTGGGAGGAAGCTGCTCTTTCCAGTCAGGATCTTGATATCTCTGCATCCCCATCAAGATGGTCTGCTGGCCAGGATAGAACTGATGGCATCCCATGCAGTTGTACTTCTTAACGATCCACCACCCCTCTTGAATATCGTGGCGCTCGTCCTGCGGACGGTATTGGTAGCTAACCGGCAATGAACTCTCCTGGCTGCCCAGAAGGAACGTAGTCAGTGCCCGGATCTGCTCCTTGGTCAGGTGCACATTCGGCATGCGCAACTTTTCTGTCTCAGACTTGATCAGGCCCTTGTCGAAGACGTTCGGCTCCGCCAACTTGTGCTCGAAAAAGCCCTTGTGCTCATACCACGGCTCTTTCGCCGGGCCTTCGGGTAGACGGGCGCGATCTTCGGGATCAGTGATCGGCTCGCCTTCGCCGCGCTGCGCCTTATCGGTAAACAACGCGAAATCGAGTCGCTCCAGCGGTTTGCTGCCCTCTGTGGTCAGCTCGGTTCCGATACGCCCCTCGGTCTCAAATCCAGAAATCTCATGGCAGCCGGCACAACCGAAGTGGCGCACCCACTTCGCGCCTTCGGCCTTCAGGTTCGGATCTTCCATGTAAGAAGCATCGGGATACGAGCTTGGGTCCTGCTTCTTCAGCGTGACCAGGTAACTGGCCACATCCTGCGCGTCCTGCTGGCTAAGCCGCAGGCTCGGCATCACGGTCATGTTCTCAACTTGAAGCTCGTGGCCATCGTTTGGGCAGGTGCTGTGCTCGAAATCGAATTGATAAGGCAGGCCGTGCTTGGCGTAATCTTCCGGCCCAATGTCCTTCTTCTCATACGGACAATACGGGCGCGTGCGTTCGCGGGGGTTGTGTACCCAGCGGACGAGGTAATTGAAATTGTCTTTCTCACCTACGCGGGTCAAGTTCGCAGCAAATGTTCCGCCTTGCAGCTGGTCGCCCTCACCAACTGAGTGGCAAGCTAGGCAGCCGCGGGTTTCAAGCAGTTCCTTGCCATGCGCGGCATTCCCCGCAGTGGCCCTTGGCAGCGGGTCCTTGAGCGCGCTTTGCCAGATGTACGCAGAAATCGCCCGGATTTGCTCGTCGCTGAGCCGGAAGTTCGGCATCTTGGTGGTTGGGCGGAAATCCGTAGGTTTCTTCAACCACACCGGAATCCAGTTCCGGTTCAGCTTCAGCCGAACGTCTTTCAAATTCGGCCCGATCTTTTTCATGTCGCGCATCAGATCGCGCGAGCGCAAATCAAGCTGCCGTATCTGAAGGTCAATTTTGCTATTGCCCACCCGCAAGCCTTCGGCTCGCGCATACAGCCGGTTCGCTTCCGTATTGTCGCTGGCGGTGTCAGCTTCCTTGGTGGTGGCGGCCGCTAGCTTGAAGTTATCTTTCTTCTGCTGCTCCAGCTGTTTCAACTGCTGGCTGATGGCGCTTAGTTCATCCGGTTCGGTGTCATACCCCTGGTAGCGGTGGCAGCCCATGCAGCCACGCTGCCGGAAAAGGTCCTTCCCTTCGCTGATCACCTGCCCGACGTCCCCGCTGATCAGCACCATGTCTGCCGCGTGGCAGGTCTGGCATCCCGCCTCAACATTCTGCTTGGCAAATAACGGCCACAGCCAGTGCTCGTAATGGCCATGTGCTTTTTCAACACTTGTGGTTCCGCGTCCGTTCCCACCATGGCAAGGAGAACAGCCGAACTTTTCAGGATCGTGAATCTTCAGTAAGTCCTCTTCTGGATGGCTGACAAAAGCTCGCGCGTACTCGTCCGGTTTGTGATGCGGAGTTGACATGACCGCCGGTGTGATTTTGAGCGGTTCACGCGCCCCCATGTGACACGATTCGCAGCGGTCCACAATGTTCGCATCCGCCACGTTGATCTGCATGATCCTGGGGTCCCAATCCGCAATCTTGTTTTGCAGTCCCCTGATCTGCTCGGGTGTCAGCGTGGTCATGTGGTCGGAAAGATATTGGTCGAGTTTGGTCTTGGCCTCGGTAATGGGTTTCAGCAAGTCGGCAAGTTCCGCGCTCAGCTTGGCGCGCTCATCTTTGAGGCCGTTGTACTCCTCTTCTAATTGGGCGAAGTTGTACTTCTTCCGGCTGCCATTGGGGAACTCAACCGTGAACGGTCCCTGCTTCCACTTGTCGAGGTCTTGCTGCTTGCTGCGCTTGCCCGAGGCGCTGGTGTCGGTCTCGATCGAATACGTGACCGCGTTGGCATAGGCGCGCTTATCAGTGAATACGTTTTGGACGGCCAGGATCTGCGCCGAAAGGTCGCGCAGCTTCTCATTGATTTCCTTCATGCGAGGCGAAGCCTGCTTATTTGCCGACTCGTATGCTTGCTTCAAGTTCACGTAATCGGGGCTCTGCTCGACTTCTTTCTCTGAGTGCGAGGAAGTTGACCGCGCCGTCTTGAGGAAGGCCGCATAGCGCTCTTTGAAAACTCCCTGATAGTGTTTCCAGGGACGTTGCCCATAGGCTTCATCCCACATGGCCCAGAACAACGTGGCCATCAGGATGACGGTCGCAATCACGTAATAGGCCGCGTACGACCGGCTGGTTATCGGATCGTCTTCGGGGATTGGCAGCTCCGGCACCCGGGCCTCCTCAAATGTTGAAGTACGGCGTGATCCAAACGTACTTAATGTGCATCGCTAGCCTGAGGATCATCTTGATCGGCAACGCAATCATCGTGAGCAGGAAAAACACCATGAACGAGTACTGCAGCAGGCTCATGCGGCGCCAGTCCCTGGGCTGAAGCCGGCGAAAAAGCGCGAAAAACGCCAGTCCGCCTCCCAGGTAAAATCCGCCCACGACAACAGCGCCGAAAATTCCCTTGCCCAGGTTGCTGGTAATGCCGAACAAATCGGGCAGGTCGCGGTTCACCTCGTAAATGACGCGGCTATGGTCCCAGGTCTGTCCCGGCCAGAACCACTGCCAACCCGGCCCACGTATGAAGGTCCCGATCAGGATCATCGAAACCCACAGAAACAGAAAACCAAAGGCAAACGTTCCGATCGCAAAGCGCCGCTGCCTCAGCGTGTAATAGCCGCTGCCCATGGGATTGGTATCAATGTAGGGAATCGCCATCAACCCCACGATGATCAGCGTTGGCATCACCACGCCCGCGATCCATGGGTCAAAGTAGACCAACATTTCCTGCAAGCCCAGAAAGTACCACGGCGCTTTCGCAGGGTTCATGGTGACGTTCGGATTCGACGGCTCTTCCAGCGGGGCGTTCAGAGTGATGGACCAAACCATCAAAACCGCGCTGACGATAATTGCCGCAAGAAATTCAATGCGCAACAAGAACGGCCAGACGTGAACTTCCTTTTGCCATCCCGGCCGGAACGGCCACGTCTTGCGATGGTGGATCTTGGCGAGCGAAGGATTGGTTTCCAGCTCAG
Source organism: Terriglobales bacterium (assembly GCA_035651655.1). Taxonomy (NCBI): domain Bacteria; kingdom Pseudomonadati; phylum Acidobacteriota; class Terriglobia; order Terriglobales; species Terriglobales bacterium. The sequence goes on along the minus strand of DASRFG010000036.1, from coordinate 30,590 downwards.
CAATAAGCTGATCGTTTGCACGACCTTGCTTGACTGCCATCCACGTAAAAATGATGAGCAACGGAACCAGCGCGACAATCGGAACATTGTCAGGGGTTGACGCGATCTCCCATAGCTGATGCCAATCCATAATTCCCCCAGAAATCCGGAACTATTTGCGCGGCTCTTTCACTTCCGACTCCAGCATCACCGGAGCTGGACCGGAGATACCGCCGTCCTTCCGTACCCGCCAGAAATGCACGATCATGAATACGGAAATCACAATCGGAATGCCGATGCAGTGCCATATGTAGGAGCGCAGCAGAGCATTAGCATCCACGATTGAGCCGCCGAGCAGGCCGAATCGTATGTCGTTGTACGGAGTCATACCCAGCTGGTGCCCGAACGGCCCTTCATGTCCGAGCAGCGGAGTTGCTCGCGCCATATTGGTCCCCACCGTAACCGCCCAAAAGCCGAGCTGATCGTCCGGCAGCAGGTAACCGGTGAACGAGAGCAGCAGCGTCAGCACTAGCAGGATGACGCCCACATTCCAGTTGAACTCACGCGGCTTCTTATAGGATCCGGTAAGAAACACGCGATACATGTGCAGCCAGACCGCGATCACCATCAAGTGGGCTGCCCAGCGATGCATGTTGCGTAGCAGCTTGCCGAATGGCACATCATGTTCCAGATACAGAACGTCACGAAATGCCTGCACCTTGCTGGGATGGTAATAGAACATCAGTAGGACGCCGGTCAACGTGAGCACGAAGAACAGATAAAACGTGATCCCACCCATCCCCCAGGTAAAGCTGTAACGCACAGCGTCCCGGTTGATCTTCGCCGGATGCAGATGAAGAAACACATTCGAGAGCACGCCCAAGGCGCGATTGCGGGGCGTGTCGTCGTGCTTGTGGCGAAAAATCGAGGTGAATATCTGGGTCTTGGTGGGATCTTTAACAATCTCCACCTGCTCTTTAGCCTTGGCCGGCATTTCGGTGGTGAGGACTTTCACATCCTCCTTCACCCCTGCAACCACTTTGGTCAGAACTCCGCCAGCACCGTTCTTTCCGTTCTGGCCGGTGTTGCTTCCGCCCTGCCCGTCGCCTTTTCCGTTTTTGCTCTCTTCAGCCATAGTCGCCTCTGGAATCTCTACTCGCTATACCGATAAGTAAGCCCCTGGATCGTTGAATTGGCTTGGCTGCCCTTTGGGCCATGAATACAAGCGCGAGGTGTCCACCAGGATTTGCCCATCGGGAGCGATCTCGATATGTGCCCGATCCATGGGACGGGGCGCGGGACCTTCGAAGTTGATGGCCTCATTGTCGTAGCCGCTGCCGTGACACGGACATTTGAACTTGTTCTCCGCCGGTTTCCAGTCGGGCGTGCACCCCAGGTGCGTGCAGCGCGCGTAAATCACAAAGAGCCGCTCCGGTGTGCGGTCCACCCAGATCCGATACTTCTGCAGCCACTTCTCATCAATCCCTAAGCCGTAGTCAGATGATGTGCCAATTTTGAATACAGTGGTTGGTTCGAATAGTGTCCGCGGCAGGAAAAACCGAAAGAACGCGATGAACCACGCGCCTAGAAAAGCGGCCACCGCGCTCCACACCAATCGGCGGCGGGCCTGATCAACTTCCGTATTACGCGGTCCTGCTGAGGCCAGCCCACCTGCCGCCGCTGCCTTCGAAGTTCCCACGGCGGGGGTGCCTACATACCGGGTGGCCTCACCGCTACGTGCCGCTGCGCTCGCTGCAGAGGCAACCACGGCAGGCGCCGCAGGGGCCGCCGGTCGCGCTGCGGGAGCGGCTGCCGTTGTAGCAGTTGTGGCGGCAGCAGCCGGAGCGGCCGCCGGGGCTTCACCCGCGAGGGCCGCCATTTCCGCCTCCGTCAATAGCGTCTGCCCAGTCCGCTTGCGGCGCGCCTGTTCGGCTGCCACTGCCGACTTGCTCCACTTCGGATACGAAGCCAGAAGCGACTTAACCGTCTCCGTCATCCCAGGACCCGAAGCAGCACTTGCCGCGGCGGGAGCCGCAGCGGGTGATGATGTGGGCGGTGCAGCAGGGGCCGAAGCAGCTGGGGACTGTGCTGCCGCTGGCGCGGGCACGCCATCTCCTCGCTCCCATGGCATCGGCTCGCCTGCCCTCAGGGCGGCCATGTCTTCTTCGCTGAGCAGTGGCAGACCCGACCGCTTGCGATAAGCCTGCTCGGCCGCTATCACCGAGTTGTTGGCCGGTTTGCGCGGCCAAGGTGGAAGATTGCCAAGCACGCCGCTCATGGTCTTTGTTTGCCCATCTGACATCCGTCGTCACCCCTTCGTCGGTGCTGCTCGTAATGGCAACTTGAGAGGATCATGTCAGTCAGCCGCCACCAGGTGCTCCGTAGCGGCTTCGATTTTCTGATCGGCGGCGTCAGCAACGCCGACCGCGTTGGTCACCAGCTCCCTCAACCCAGCTATAAATTTGGGTGAATCGTTCAATCCTGCCGTCATCTCAAACTGCTCGATCCCTGCTTTCATCGCCTCAGCCCGGGCTTCGTGATCAATTTCTCCCAAAGTTTCAACATGGTCGGAAACGAAGGAAACCGGTATTACGCAAATATGGCGCACGCCATCGGCAGCGAGTTGCCGCACTGTGCCGCGTAGCGAGGGCTGCAGCCACTTGCTGGCGCCCACTTTGCTCTGATAGCAGAGCCGGTGCCGGTTTCGCCAGCCGCCGCGCTGCATAACCAGCCGCACTGTTTCTTCGATCTGCTGCTGGTACGGATCGCCACCTTCAATTACCGCCAGCGGCACGCCGTGGGCGCTGAACACTAGCTCCGGCTGCTCCGGGTCAACAAACCGCGCGAGCGCTTCTTCGACGCGTTCGATGAGCGCATCCTGGTAAAGCTGGTTACGATAAAAATCTTGAATCGTGTAAACCGGAATATTGCTGCGGAAAAGCCGCCTCCACTCCTTCAAGCTGCTTCCGGTTGTGGTGCTCGAGTATTGCGGATAGAGCGGCAGCAGCACAACCTCATCTACCCCGGCTGCTTCGAGCGTTCGGATCGCCTCGCTGGTGAACGGGTGCCAGTAGCGCATGGCGGCTACACATTTTGCAGTAATCCCATTCCGCGCCAGCGCTTCCTCGAGCGCTTGCGCCTGCAACTCTGTGAACCGCCGGATAGGCGATCCACCCCCAATCACAGAATAGTGATGGCGGACTTTCTTCGCGCGCGTGGCAGAGATTACGCGCGCCAGGGCTTTTCGCCCCACCCGGGCGAAGGGAAAGTCAATAATGTCGGGATCGCAAAAAAGGTTATATAGAAACGGCTCAATGGCTTCCAGGGAGTCCGGTCCCCCAAGCTGGAAGAGCACTACGCCTACGCGCCGGGTTTTTCCAAACGTGTCCCCCACAGGTTCCCAAAAGCGAGAAGTGATGTTACTTAAAATCAGAGCAGCCCGTCAATCGTGAGCCTGTGAGAAACGGTCTGTGAGAGACTGCCGTGGCTGGGAACTCTGGAGATCTTAGAAGCGAGTGGCTTGCGCGCTCGCCTCGCGGTCCGTGTGTTCTTCCATCGCCTCGATCACGGAATCGGCGAACTCCGACGTACCGGCTTTGCCGCCCACATCTCGAGTAAGCTTTTCGCGCTGGCGGTAAACCCGTTCTAATCCTCTTTCTACCCGTTTCGCAGCCTCATCCTCACCCAAATGGCGCAGCATGAGGATTCCGGAGCGAACCAGCGCCGTGGGATTGGCCATGTTCTTTCCCGCAATGTCTGGGGCCGAACCGTGTACCGCCTCGAAAATCGCACACTCGTCGCCAATGTTAGCGCCCGGCACCAGTCCCAGACCTCCCACGAACGCGGCGCACAGGTCGGAAATGATGTCTCCATACAAGTTCTCCATCACCAGCATGTCGTATTGGTAGGGATTCATCACCAGCTGCATGCAGGTATTGTCCACGATGTGCTCACCGTAGACGATCTCTGGATAGTGCTTGGAAACTGCGCGCGAAGACCGCAGGAACAGTCCATCCGACATCTTCATGATGTTGGCTTTGTGGATCACGTGGATCTTCTTGCGCTTGTGCTTGCGCGCATATTCAAAGCCGAATTTTGAGATCCTTGTGCACGCCTTCTCGGTGATGATCTTCAAGCTCTCCACCACTCCGGGCACAACCTCGTGCTCGATGCCGGAATATAGGCCCTCGGTATTCTCGCGGATAATAATGAGGTCCACATCCGGATAACGCGTCGGAACATGCGGCAGGTTGCTGATGGGCCGGAAATTTGCGTACAGCTCAAACTTCTTACGCAGTGCCACATTGATGCTGGAGAACCCTCCCGCGATCGGCGTCGTCACCGGCCCTTTCAGCCCTACGTGCGTCCGCTCAATGGACTCAATCAGCTCCTTAGGCATGTACTCTTTGTACTTTTCGTAAGCATCCGCACCGGCCTCATGGCGTTCCCATTCGAACTTCACTCCAGTGGCTTCGAGGATGCGCACTGCAGCCTGCGTGACCTCAGGCCCGATCCCATCGCCGGGAATTAATGTGATCCGGTAAGCCATTCACATCCCTCTTTGAGTTTAGAGGTTCACCGCCCAACGCAGCTGCAGAGTCCCTCTAAATTAGATGTATCACGAATGAGTTTGGCGGCGAAGTGCCCGAAGGACGGTGTCTGAATATTGGGCTGGCTGGCCGACTGTCCGGCCGCAATCACGCTCTGGCGCCGCTCTTGGCTTTGGGTGGTGGCGCTGGCGGGGTCCCTTCCTTGCTCTTGAGCAGGTCTTTCAACTCGGTCATGAACTCCTGCACGTCTTTGAAATCAAGGTAAACCGACGCGAAGCGCACGTAGGCCACCTTATCAATCTTGCGTAGGCGGTTCATGATGAGCTCGCCGATCTCGCTGCTTTTGCGTTCGCGTTCGACCGAGTCAATGACGAAGCTTTCGGTCTCGTTGACGATTTGCTCCAGCCTGCCCATGGATACGGGGCGCTTCTCGCACGCCCGCAACAAACCGTTCAAGACCTTCTGACGATCGAATTTTTCCCTGCGGCCGTCCTTCTTGACGACCATATAAGGGATTTCGTCTGTGCGCTCGTAGGTAGTAAACCGCTTGCCACACTTCAGGCATTCGCGACGACGGCGAATGGACTCGCCCTCTTTGCTCTCACGGGAATCTACTACTTTGTCGTTGATGAAGCCGCAAAAGGGGCATTTCATGCGTGCAGGCGTTGTCCTGGTCGCCGTTGGTTAACGATGCATTTTAACAGGCTCACCCGGTGATACTTGCCGGGTAAGAGAGGGCGATGGCCCAGGGAGCGGTTACCGTGAATAGGGTGTTGTGTCCTGTGCCGGCTCTTGTTCTTGGTCGCGCTCTTCTCGTCCTGCCTCTTTTTCCACTTTGCGCAGAGACACGTGCTCGTGTCGAGCAAACGCCAGCCCGATAGGGATGACCGCCATAAATGTGACCAGCCACAGCAGCATGCCGCAACTTACAGCCATTTCCGGAGGAATTCCGTAGATCACTTGCAGGGCGCTGATGACCGCCAACTGGCTACCGCCGCCCACCGCCGGCAGCTGCACCACTGACCCAATCATGCTGAAACCCATGAGCAGCAGCACATGTGAAATATCCATGTTGCTCAGGTGCGGGCGGTCCCCGATCTTCTTCAGGCGCTTGCCCTTGCGCATCAGCCATATGTCGCCCTTTTCTTCTTTCACCTTGAATCCCTTGGCCTCAAGCGCGGGTTTCAGGTCCGCGAGAACATCCTCATCCAGCGGTAAGCCGGCGTACTCCGGTAGGTCCGCAAGGCGGGCGGTTTCCACGTCCAGAGCCGGTGGGCCTTCCTCCGTGACCCCGGGAGGAGGCTCCGGGGGATAAGCGTGGGCGACCTCGCGATAACCGAGCGCGATCAGAAACCAGATCAGCAGAGATAGCGCGATCAGCTTCAGCAATGACCCGGTGCCGCTGATGGTGTTCAGGCCTTCTCCGAATGCACGTACCTTCTGGTCAACATGGTGAGCCAGGTTGGAAGAGATACGCGCCGTGTTGCGGTGCAGGAATGCTGCCACTTCTGGCCCGCGCCTCCGGATCATGACCGCGATTACGGCGGCCAGCGCCACCAGCGCGCACAACACCACCGCCGCAAGCCGGAACTTCCCGATGTACGGGTTGGACTGGATCTTCGCCGAAAAGAAGACATCCACCGCCATCAATATTGCGAATGCGCCGATATCGAAAATCCGTTCGACCGTCCATACTCCGATCTGAGAGGGAACCGATACCTGCGCCTTCTTCGCAATCAGGTAAGGGCGAATGAACTCTCCCGGGCGTCCCAGCAGCGCCAGGCCCGTAAAACCAATAAAAGTTGGGGAAATCAAGTCCTTGGCCGGCACCTTCCGTACTGGTTCCAGAAAGACTTTCCACCGCACTGCCCGCAAAACATAGGTCAGGTAAATAAGTCCCACGGCGGCTGCAATGTGCAGCGGATCTACATGACTGGCAGCGCTGAACTTCGCCCAATCGAACGAGCGCCAATGCTGCACCTGGAAATAGACGAGCAAGCCCAGGATTGCAACAATGACGGCCGTTGTGACTAAGCGCTTCTTGCTCATGATTACGTCTGTTATTGGTTCAGGGACAAACCACCAAAGTAAATGAGGGGGTGTTGCAGGTCAACGCTGCTGGATTTATGGTAGTGCTACAGTTCGAAACCAGCGAAGCGCGGCCCATACAAGAAGTCAGCGGCGTAGAATGGGGAGCATGGCCTACCTAGCGTTCTGGCTCATCTTGGTCGGCGGTAAAGCGGCCCTTATGTATGGGGTTTGGAGACTTGCAAAAGCCCAAGCGAGATCGCCTTGGCCTCCACTCATTGCAAGCATATTCTGCGCCAGTATCGTATTCCTAGCACTCTTCCTCACAGAACACGAGGAACAGCTTGCGAGTCCGCAAAATTCAAACTGATACGCTGCTGGATTTATATGAATGTGAGTGCTGCCTACGGCGCTGAAGGGCTTTTCGCTTTGACCGCGGCCGTCTTTACACCTGCTTTTGCCGCTTCCGCGCGGCGTTGCGCCAGCTTCTTGCGATTGAATTCGCGAATTACGCGCGCCACATAGGCGTGAGTTTCATGGTACGGCGGAACGCCATGATATCGGGCTACGCGCTGCGGTCCTGCGTTGTAGGCAGCCAAGGCCTTGATCATATCGTCGTGGTAGAAATCGAGCAGTTCGCGCAAATAGCGAGTGCCGCCATCCACATTGGCGGCCGGATCAAACGGATTGCTGATCCCCAGATGCGAAGCTGTCTGCGGCATCAGCTGCATAAGGCCACGTGCGCCCTTGGGCGAGATTGCTTGGGCTTTGAAGTCACTTTCCGCATGAATGACGCTGGTGATCAGGTCTGAGTCAATTCCGTTGCGCGTGCTGGCGGCACTTACTGCGGAGTCGAGAGGCGGCAGGGAAGTCACAACGGTCTTTGCGGCGACATCTTCGACCGGCGTCTCGTCCTTGCCGAACGCGACGATTTCCGCCGTGGGAATGTCAATGTAACCATCCGCTGCTGATCCCAAATACAGGCGCGTCACCTGCTCGATTACTTCACGACGCTGATGCCTGATCGAGAAGCCATTGCGCAGCATGGCAACGTCAGCGGCTGAGGCCAGGCCTCCGAGCAGGCACAGCGTCAGTAAGCTGAACCCCAACCAGATCCCGAACTTGATCGCGAACTTCATGTATTACTTTAAGTCTTTCAGGCGTTCCAATTCCGATTACACGCCGAGCGCTTCACCGCTCAAGACCTGCTCCACTGCGGCTGCCACGCCGGCTTCGTCGTGCCCGAGGGTGACCATCCATCCCCGGTCGCGCAGCTCCTGCGCGGCATTTCCCATGATAACCGGGAACCCTGCAAAGGCAAGCATCTCAATATCGTTGTAGTTGTCACCGATGGCCATGACCTCTTCCCGGGGAATGCCTCGGTGTTTGGCCCATCGCTCCAGCGCATGTCCCTTGGAACAATCTCGATTCAGCACGTCCACGATGCACAAATCACGCAGCGGATACTCCGTCCGCAGCACGGTAATGCGCTCCCCGAGACCGCTTGCCTCCAGCATCGCCATAGCCTTCTGCATGCGAGGGATGCTCCCACAAAACATCGCCTGTACCGGATCGCAAACCAAACAGTTCTCGATGGGCACCACCAGTTCGATGAATTGCTCGTTCTTTTCCATCCAACGCTTGATGCTGCCGTTGAGTTCGTCCATGCGTTCCAGCACCAGTGCCCCCTTCGTTTCCTTATCGAAGGTGACCACCGTACTGCCGCGGAATTCCCGCATTGCCTTGCAAAGCTCCAGCGCGGTGCTGGCGGGCAGCAGATCGCGGTGAAAAAGCTTGCCGGCTAACGACCGTGTAACTGCTCCATTTGAGCTGATCAGAGACACTTCGAAGCCCAGCATTTCCGCAATGGGCAGAGCAAACGTGTGCCTGCGTCCGGTCACCAGGACGATCTCGATTCCGGCCTCGTGTGCGCGCTTTAGCGCCTCGAGGTTGGCGGCTGGAATCTGAAACTGGGTGTTAAGCAGGGTGCCATCTATATCAATGGCTAATAGTCGGATGGGCAGCTTCACTGCTTTAATTTTAGCATTTTGACCCTGCCAGGCAGGCGGGTTATCGGCTGTTCCGCATTGCAATCACCGGTCATGCTGCGTGCTATAGTTCGCTCTTATAACAGCATGGGCGCTCTCTACGGCATTTATTCCTGGGGCCTCTTCCTCCAGGCTCTCGCGATCTTTCACTTCATCCGTCGCCGTCCTGACACATATTGGATCTTCATCATTCTCTTTGGAGGCGGAATCGGGGCCCTGGTTTACCTGCTGGTAGAAGCGCTGCCCGATGCTGGACTGCTTCGCGACTCGTTCAAGGGATTTTCCCGCCGCGGACGAATCCGTCAGCTCGAAGCCACCATCCTTGACAATCCTTCAGCCGGGAATCTGGAAGAACTCGCGGACCTTTACCTCGAGGAGAAGAGATTTGCGCGCGCCCGCGACTACTACAACCGTGCTATTTCCTCCCGCACCGACTCACCCGATCCCTTCTACCGCCGGGCCATTTGTTCGGTGGAAGCGGGGGATTTTGCCGCCGCAGTTCCCGACCTGGAGCGCGTAGTGCGTCAGGACGCAAAGTACGACTATCACCGCGCGGCGGGGTTGCTGGCGCATGCTTATGCGCAGACCGGTCAGACGGACCGCGCCGCTGCCTTATTTCAGCAGGTGACCGCCATTTCCACGCTCTCCGAAACCCAATTCAACTACGCCTCTTTCTTGGCATCGCAAGGCCATTCTGCGGAGGCACGGGACTGGGTACAGCGCATCCTCAACAAAAAACCTACCATGCCTCGTTATCTGAAGCGCCGCGAGCGTCCGTGGTTTCGTAGGGCCGCTGGCTTGTTGAGGCGCCTGCCAGCGTAAAGCGCGAACTCTGCAACCTTCATCGCGCGCCTTACCAAAGTCGTCTAAGTTGCGGTGTTAAACTCCCGACCATGGGCAGGATTGTTTTTCTCGAGTGCACTCGCTGCGGCGAACACTACGACGCTGGACAGCCGCAGACCGTCTGTCCCCACGACGGCGGTGTGCTGTATGCCCGCTACGATTTGCCTGCCATAAAGAAGAGTTTCACTCCGCAATCACTCGCCGGTCGCCCTGCAACCATGTGGCGCTACCGTGAAGTGCTGCCCGAGGCAAATCCTGTATCGCTGGGCGAAGGTTTTACTCCGCTGCTGCCCAGCCGGGAATACAAGAATGTTTATGTAAAAGATGAAGGGTTGAACCCAACAGGTTCCTTCAAGGCGCGTGGACTCTCCGCCGCCGTCACCATGGCCAAGGCCTATGGCCTCAAGAAATTGGCCATACCCTCAGCCGGAAATGCTGCCAGCGCCTTGGCGGCTTACGCCGCCGCCGCGGCGATCGAGGCGCACATCTTCATGCCCCGCGACGTGCCCCGCGCCAATCTAGTTGAATGCCAGACCTACGGAGCGCAGGTCACGTTGGTAGACGGTCTCATCAGCGACTGTGCCCGCTTAGTCAGCGAACGCAAACAGGCCAACGGATGGTTCGACGTTTCCAGCCTGAAAGAACCGTTTCGTCTCGAAGGCAAGAAGACCATGGGCTATGAAGTGGCCGAGCAACTGGATTGGAAGCTACCCGAGGCAATTATCTATCCCACCGGCGGTGGCGTAGGCCTGCTAGGCATGTGGAAGGCCTTCGAAGAGCTCGAAGCCTTGGGCTGGATAGGCAAAAAGCGGCCCAAAATGATCGCCGTGCAATCCGCCGGATGCGCCCCCATTGTTAAAGCCTGGGATGAAGGCAAAAAGACAGCCGAGGCCTGGTCGAATGCCGCAACCCTCGCCGCTGGATTGCGCGTCCCCAAAGCCTACGGCGACTACTTGATCCTGGACGTCTTGCGCCAAAGCCATGGCACGGCAACTGCGGTTTCTGACGCTGAGTTGACAGACTGCCTTCGACACTGGGCTCGCGTGGAGGGCATCTTCGCTTCGCCTGAAGGCGCAGCCTCCCTCGCGGCATACCGCAAGTTACTGGCCAGCGAATTCTTAAAGTCTAACGACATTGTCGTACTGTTCAACACCGGCTCGGGGCTAAAGTACATCGACGTGATCGCGCCAGCCGGCGAGGCCAAGCCAGCCGACCAACCAGCCACGCGTCAGATCGGCGGAATCATCGGACCCTTTTGACCACACTTGAGTAGGGCAGCCGCCCGCGCCGCCCTGCTCTCGCTTGCCGTTGTTCCCGATTCGTGGTCAGATTCACTAGAGAGCATTGCTCGGCATAACAGATGGAACAACGCCTAATTCTCATAACCCAGCTGGTAAAGCTCGGCGTGGCGGCTGCCATTGCCAGTGCGCTCGTCCGCTCGGTGAAGTTCAAATCGCTGCTGTTCAAGGAGCAGCGCACCCTGGCCGAAAAAATCCATCTGGTGCTCTTTATTGGGACTCCTTTTGCGCTCGGGGTGATGGTTCGTTTCAGCGTGAAGAACTTCCTGGCCGCGGACATGGCCTTCGAGGCCACCATCTTGATGGGTGTCATCGGCGGCCGCGTCGCCGGTGTCCTTGGCGGCGCTTTTGTGTCCCTACCCGCTATGCTGCACGGCGAATGGGCGACTCTGCCTTTCAACGTGGTCGCGGGTGTGTTGGCAGGCATGCTACGCAATATTGCCGACGACCGGGAAAACATCTGGTCGTTCTCTCCCTTCATTGATCTCAGCGTTTATCGCTGGATACGCCGCAATCTGCCGCGGCCCAAGCTGGACTGGCAGATCATGTTTTTCGTGACGATATTCGTGCTGCGGCTGGGACAACAGGCCCTGGCGAAGACCGTCCCCGGCGCCATCTTTTCTGTAGACAGCGGGCAGTGGGGAGTAGAAATTGCGGTCTATGCCACTACTATCGTCTCGGTGGCTATCGCGCTCAAGATTTGGAACAACACCCGCACCGAAATGAAGCTGGAGGAACAGCACCGGCTTCTGCTACAAGCCCGCATGGCGGCGCTCCAGAGCCAGATCAACCCACACTTTCTGTTCAACACTCTTAACTCAGTCTCATCGCTGGTGCGCTTCGATCCTGACACAGCGCGCAATTTGATTATCAAGTTGGCCAACATCCTTCGGCGACTGCTGCGGAGCGGCGACGCCTTCGTTCCTCTACGCGAAGAACTGGAGTTCATTGACGATTATCTGGACATCGAGGTGGTCCGCTTTGGACATGACAAGCTTAATGTGATCAAAGACCTGGATCCCGCGTCGCTGGATGTGCTGGTACCCGGCATGTTGCTGCAACCCTTGGTCGAGAACTCCATCAAGCATGGCCTTTCGGCAAAGATTGATGGCGGCAGCATCTGCCTTCGCAGCAAGCTCCTCGATGGCATGCTGCACATCGAAGTGGAAGATGACGGTGTCGGCATGGGCGCGGCTAATCTTATGGAACGTCCGAGCGGGCTCGGCGGAAGCGGCATCGGAATGGCTAACGTGGCAGAACGCTTGAAGGTTTTATATGGGGACACCGCCAGGATGGTGATTGACAGTCACGAAGGGAAGGGAACTTCCGTGCGGATAAAACTCCCAGCCCTGCGATCCACCGACGACTCTGCTTCCGGACTCTACGAGCTTCGCTCCACGACTCGCCGGTAGAACTCCTCATACTGAGGAATGATTTTGTCCGAGCAGAACCGGGACTGGGCCTGCTCCCGCGCCCGCTTGCCCATAGCGCGCAGCTTGCTCTCGTCCCCCAACAGATCAATGGCGTAGCGCGCCAGCGTGTCCACATCTCCTACATCAGCCAGAAAGCCACTGACTCCATGCTCCACCACTTCCGGCACCCCGCCGACCCGGGTGGCGATGGGCACCACCTCGCAGGCCATTGCCTCTAACGCGGCCAGACCAAAGGATTCCAACTCGCTGGGCAACAGCATCACATCCGCCAGCGCCAGTTTTTCATTAATGCGATCTTGCTTGCCCAGAAAGATGACCCGGTCGTGAATTCCTTTTTTCATCGCCAGCCATTCGGCCTTCGAGCGGTCCGGCCCATCTCCGATCAGGAGCAGGCGCGAAGGGATCCGCTGCCGCACGCGATCGAAGATCTCTACCACATCGGTCAGCCGTTTTACCGGCCGAAAGTTCGAAAGATGCACCAGGATTCGCTCGTCCGGCTTGGCGTACTCCTCGCGTTGCGACGCCAGCTTGGGATTGCGCACATACAAGTCGCAGTTCACGAAGTTGTAGATCACCTCGATCGGGTTCTGAATATCGAACTCGCGCAACGTACGCTCGCGCAAATATTGCGAGATCGCTGTCACCCCGTCACTCTGCTCAATAGAAAACCGCGTAATCGGCAGATAGGACCTGTCCAGTCCCACGAGGGTTATATCCGTCCCGTGCAGCGTTGTGACGAACGGCAGCCGCCGGCGCCCGGTTCGGCTGGTAGCCAACATCTGCTTGGCCAGCATGGCGCTCACTGAATGCGGGATGGCATAGTGCACGTGCAGAAGGTCGAGTTCATAGATCTCCGCCACTTCGGCCATGCGGGTCGCGAGGGCCAAGTCATACGGCGGGTAATCAAACAACGGGTAGTGGGAAACTTCGACTTCGTGATAAGAGATATTTGGCTCCGGCTCAGTGAGCCGGAATGGTGGAGAGTAAGTGATGAAGTGTACTTGGTGCCCGCGATGAGCCAGTTCTATTCCGAGCTCGGTCGCAACTACGCCGCTTCCGCCATACGTCGGATAGCATGTGATTCCGATTTTCACTAGAGATTCGATGAATCGAGAGATTCAACCGCCGATAGATTCGATGGATCAGTTACGGCCGCGATTCAATTTTCCCGTGTGCGCTCACTTACTAGATCACGATATGAGATGAGCTGGACGCCGTGCTTTTCCAGCGCAGCGTGCGCCGCCCCCGATGTCAACAGCTTGAGTTCCTGAGCACGCGATTCGCGCAGCCGCGTCCCTACCGAAGCTAAGTCCTGGTCATTGTATCCAGGGTGACAGACGAATTCCCATGTTCCCTCCGGAATGCAGCCGGCAATCGCCTCAAAAAGTGTCTCATCGAGCGCGCCCGTTGCCACAATACCAAACGTCCCATCTGTGGTGACCATCCCAGCTCCAGCGACGCTGCGCTGAAAGCTTGCGGACCATCCGCGCAGCAGGCGGACCTCGGAGTATCGAGTCCACAGGTGGGGCCTGCGTAAAAGGTGCGCAAACGCCAGCGGCCTGATAGGAGCAAAGGGATTGCGTACCGCTGATACACCGCAACCTTGCGCCGCCCGCAGCAGGGGCTCCAGAATAATGGGCAGCATGTGGGTATGTTTGTGTGTGTCGAAGTGCGAGACCGCGATTCCCCTTCCTTGCAGGCGGCGTATCTGCGCCGTCGCTTCGGCTTGAATTTCTTCCGGATCCAATTGCGATCGCAGGGCAGAAATCGCGAACTGCGCGAACCCTTTGCGGAAGGCGCCGTTCTCCGCGTTCCGGCTCAACAGGGTCTTTACTGCTGACCCGCCGAGCAGAGGCTCGCCATCCACCAGCACCACGTGGCAGCCGACGCTCAGCCCAGTCGCATGTTGTGCTTGAGTTATCGCATCCTGAAAGGCTCGACCGTTGGCCATCATTGTGGCCGAAGTTACGACGCCATCAGTATGCGCTTCGATGATGGCCCGGTTGACGCCGGTAGTCAGTCCAAAATCATCGGCGTTAATAATGAGGCGCCGCACGCCGCCAGTCTAGCAGGGCAGGTAGGACCGAGCTGCAGTGGGATGGGGTCACGCAGTGCGGATCTGATCGGAACGCAATTCCGGCCGCCCATCCTGTGGCTCATTGGCGAGCGGTCGGTTCTCACCCAGAATCAGGCGGATTTTCTCCAACAACGCAGGGAAGAGTTGCTGCTTGTCCAGGCAGGCTTCAGCATCCTTGCCCGTCTCCACCGGGCCATAACCCGTGACAATGATAACCGGCAGGCTGGGATCCTTGGCATGTACCTTACGTGCCAGTTCCAGGCCATTCATCCCTTCCATGCGGAAATCGGTCACCAAGACATCGAATTTCTCTTTATCGAATCTCTCCAGCGCCTGGTCGGCGTTGTAGGCGGAGACTGCGCGATAGCCCTGCATTTCCAAAATCTCGCAACTCAACCGGGCTAACACTTCGTGGTCGTCAACGAAGAGAATAGCTTTCATCGCGTGCCCCCAAAGTGCTGCAGGATGTATGGAGCGGAGAAAAGAACGACTCAGGTCGCGGACATCTGTTTACAACCCCAAGCCTAGACACAAAGTTGGTTTCCAGAATGACCAAAAAAGATGCCTGCGCAGGCAGAATTCCTGTTGAATTTGTTGGCGCTAGCGGTCCTGGCCGCTGGTTTGGTCTGTAGCCCGGGAAGGGTGTTCCGACCCTGATGGCCAGTCTGCAAGCTGTGAGAATAAAAGCCCACCGGGGCCGCGAAGCCGCGTCCCCTTTCTATTCCCCACACGGGCGGCTGTGCTATTATGCGCCGCACTTTCAAAATAAAGTCAGCTGCTAGCAACCTGCTATGTCGCGTGTGACGAGCACATTGTCCCGACTGCTTGCTTTGGCTTGGCCGTTTGCCACGATATCGGCTGCCCTTATCGTGACGGCTCATGCAGCGGAAAATCGCAATCCCTTTGCGGGAGACGCCCAGGCGGCAAAGGCGGGCGAATACGAATTTCGTATCAATTGCGCTTTCTGCCATGGTCTCGGTGCGCGTGGCGGTGGTCGCGGTCCCGACCTCACGCGCGCCCATAAGCGTCATGGCGACTCGGACTCTGAAATGTTTCAAAATATCAGCGTGGGAATTCCCGGCACCGTCATGCCGGCGAACGGGACCAACGGTCAGGGCGTTGGTATGACCGACGACGAAATCTGGCAAATCATCACTTATCTGCGGAGCGTACAAGTAAAGTCGCCGGCAAAACCCGTCGGCAACGCGGCCAATGGCAAAGAACTTTTTTATGGTGACGCCAATTGCTCCACTTGCCACCAGGTGCAAGGCAAAGGCGGACGCATTGGTCCTGACCTTACCAACGTCGGTAGCGCGCGAACCGTGGAGTCAATCATGGACTCGGTCCGCAATCCCAGCCGGCGCCTGGCGTTAGGGTTAACTGAACCGACGAAAGAGTTTGCCCAGGAATATGAGACGGTGACGGTCGTCACGCCGGATGGTCAGGAGATCAAGGGTGTCACTCTCAATGAAGATGCCTTCAGCTTGCAGATGATGGACTTGAGCGAACGTATTCACTTGTTTGAGAAAGACCAACTCCGCTCGATCAAGAAAAGCCGCAAATCTGTAATGCCTCCTTACAATCCGACCCTGTTGAGCGATGCGGACCTGCATGACATTGTCGCCTACCTCCTCAGTGTGAACCCGAAATGAGAAAAGAAATCCGCAGAGACACGAACAGCTTTCTCAAACTTGGCTTGTTCTTTTTCTGCGCCATCGCTGTCAACGCAACCGCCCAGGTCACTTTTGAACGGCTACTCAATTCCGCCAAGGAGCCACAAAACTGGCTGATGTATTCCGGAAACTACGCCGGCCAACGCTTCAGCCCTCTCGATCAGGTAAACACCAACAACGCGAAGTCACTGGTTGCCAAGTGGGTTTATCAAACCGCGGCAACGGGAAAATTTGAAACCACTCCGCTGGTAGTGGATGGGATTCTCTATGCTACCGGTCCGGATGATCGTGCATTTGCCCTCGATGCGCGCACCGGAAGGCCAATTTGGCTCTACCAGCGTCAATTGCCCTTTGACATTCGCCCCTGCTGCGGGCGAGTGAATCGCGGATTTGCCATCCTGGGCGACAAGGTTTTCCTCGGCACTCTCGATGCGCACGTCATCGCCCTTGACGCTAAAACTGGCAGCGTCCGCTGGGACGTCGCCGCTGTGGATTACAGAAATGGCTACAGCTTTACCTTGGCGCCGCTGGTCGTGAAGGACTTGGTAATTCTGGGCGTCTCCGGTGGTGAGTATGGCATTCGCGGCTTTGTTGATGCCTATGAGGCTGAAACCGGCAAGCGCAAATGGCGCTTCTACACCGTCCCCGGTCCCGGTGAGTCCGGCCATGACACTTGGGAAGGCGACTCCTGGAAGATCGGCGGCGCGCCCGCCTGGATGACCGGCTCCTACGACCCGGTTACCAACCAACTCTTCTGGCCAACTGGTAACCCTTCGCCGTCAAATCGCGGAGAAGGCCGCGCCGGCGACAACCTTTACAGCAACACACTTCTCGCTCTCAACGCCGATACCGGAAAATTAAACTGGTACTTTCAGTTCACGAAGCACGACGAGCACGACTGGGATGCCACGCAAGTTCCCATTATCATTGATACCGGCGGCAAGCACCTCATCGCACAGGCGAACCGAAACGGTTTTTTCTATGTACTGGATCGTACGACTGGCAAGTTGCTTTCGGCGAGCGCTTACGGTCCGGTCAGCTGGAGCGACAGCAAAGATTCAGAAGGTCGGCCATTAGCTAGAAAAGACAGCTCCCCGACTTCTGAGGGCCGCACCGTTTGTCCTGGAGCCCTGGGCAAGACCAACTGGATGTCGCCCAGCTTTGATTCGCAAACCGGCCTGTTCTATGTGACCGCTCGCGAGCAGTGCGACATCTTCAGCACTGCGCCCCAGCCCTACGAAGCCGGGCATGCCTATTACGGTAGCGCCTATTTTCCTGCCGATGAGACCGAACCTTACTCGGGCGCTGTGCGTGCCATCGATCCTCAAAGCGGGCAAATGAAGTGGGAGTACCGCCACCTATCGCCGAGTTGGTCTGGAGTATTGTCCACCGCTGGCGGACTCTTGTTTACTGGCGATTCCGAGGGTAATTTCATTGCCTTGGATGCCGCTACCGGCAAGCCTCTGTGGCATTTCCAGATGGGTGGCGCGGTTTACGCTTCTCCGATGGCCTTCGCCGTGGATGGCAAAGAATACATCGCTATTGCGGCTGGCAGCTCGCTTTACACTTTCGGTCTGCCCTAATCAAGGAACGGTGTCTCCCATTTCGAAGACCTCTTCGCGGTGCCAGTCCGAGTCAGCATGTCCGTGTAACAAACGTACACAGCGGTTCCAGCGCAGGATGGCATCATCGTTCCCTGTGGGACGAAGTTTTTCCGCCTCTTGGTAGCACCGCATTGCCTCCTCCAGAAGCACGGTCACGCTGTGCGGCGGTCGCCCCGCATGAAGTTGCGCTTTGGCGCGGCGCTCGTGGAACAGACCCCGATAGTAAAGTCGTTCGTAGGCGTCGGTCAGACGATCAAAAGCGTTCTCCACGTCTCCGTACCGGTCCGAATGTTGACCGGTGAACTGGTCGGTTATCGCCAATCCCAAAGTGCGCAAGGCCAACTGATGGTCGGGTTCCACAGCCAGCACATCATGGCAGATGGATTCAGTTTCTTCCGGCTCATTTAATAACCGATATAGTTCCGCTTTGGACAAGGCCGCTTCGATGCCGTCCGGCGAAATAGCCTTCAATTTGAATTCCATGTGACCTCCTTATTTTGTCGCTGCGCTTCCCGCTCCCCTGATCTTTCGTACCAGCCGCAGCAAAGGGTCGTAAAATTCATCCACCACGCGTTCCTTTAGCGGAATGATGGCATTATCTGTGATGTGAATGTCCTCCGGACATACTTCGGTACAGCACTTGGTTATGTTGCAATAGCCGATTCCAAGCTCATCTTTCAGAAGCTTCGCTCGCGAAATCCCGTCCAGGGGATGCATTTCCAGTCCCGCCACCCGGACAAAAAAACGCGGTCCAGCAAATTGCTCCTGTTTGTCGTGGTCCCGAAGCACATGGCAGACGTTCTGGCACAAGAAACATTCAATGCACTTCCGAAATTCCTGCACGCGGTCGATGTCTTCCTGGTACATCTTCCAATCCACCCCGGGGCGTGGTTGGAAGGCTGGTATTTTCTTGTTGACCTTATAGTTCCACGAAACGTCCGTCACCAGGTCCTTAATCAGCGGAAACGTCTTCAACGGCAGGATAGTGATCGGCTTTCCCTGGGGAAGCGCGTCCATGCGAGTTTTGCAGGTGAGACGAGGCCGCCCATTCACCTCGGCCGAACAGGACCCGCACCTGCCCGCTTTGCAGTTCCAGCGCACGGCCAGGTCCGGCGCTTGATGCTGCTGTACGTAGTGCAGGGCATCAAGCACAACCATCCCCGGAGCCACGGGCACCGGGTAATCCTTCGCCGCACCGCCATCGCGGCTTCCTCGGAAGATTCTCAGCGTAGCCTCTGTCATCTCTAAGCCACGGCACCCTTTTCTTCCGCGAATAGCTGCTTCAAATCCGCGGGCATTTCTGGGATCGGCACCTGGCGCAGTGTCATGCTGTCACCTTGCTTGGCGATGATGTTGTTCTGCTTTCCCCAAGCCGGGTCCGGGTTCGGATAATCAATACGACTGTGGGCGCCGCGGCTCTCGCGACGGGCGAGCGCACTGCGGGCCACGGCCTCCGAAACCGTCAGCATGAACTCGAAGTCGCGGCAGAGGTGCCATCCGGGATTAAACATTCTGGATCCATCGGCACTCAGTCGTTCGCTCCGTTGCTTCAGTTGCTCCAGCTTTCCCATTGCTTGCTGAAGGTCTGCTTCATACCGAAAGATGCCGACTAGGGCCTGCATCACCTGTTGCAATTCGCGATGCAATACGTATGGACTCTCGCCGTCTTTCTGCGCGAAAGGCGCGAGCATTTCGCGCTCCGCTTCTTCTATCTGGTCGGCGTCAACCACGCTAGCTCTCGATGATTTCGCGTTCTCGGCCGCAGCAAGTCCGGCCCTTCGTCCGAACACCAGAAGATCAGAAAGGGAATTTCCGCCCAGCCGATTGGCACCGTGCAGCCCCGCAGCGACCTCCCCCGCAGCGAACAACCCCTTCACCGACGATTCCGCCGTTTCGGCATCCACTCGAATTCCGCCCATCATGTAGTGGCAGGTCGGTCCGACTTCCATCGGCCCTTTGGTGATGTCCACATCCGCCAGCTCGCGAAACTGGTGATACATGCTGGGCAGTTTGCGCTTCACGTATTCCGCCGGCTTGTGAGAGATATCGAGAAACGCCCCGCCGTGCTCGGTACCCCGTCCTTCACGAACCTCGGTGTAGATGGCGCGCGCGACCACATCCCGGGTGGAAAGTTCCATACGCTTGGGATCGTATCGCTCCATGAAACGTTCCCCCAATTGGTTGCGAAGGATTCCACCCTCACCTCGCACCGCTTCCGTCACCAAAATGCCTTGCACGCCAGGCGGCCAAACCATTCCCGTGGGGTGGAATTGCACGAATTCCATGTCCATCAGCTCAGCCCCGGCGTCGTAGGCAAGTGCCATCCCGTCGCCGGTGTACTCCCATGAATTGGAAGTGATCGGCCACGCCCGGCCAATGCCGCCTGTGGCCAGCACAACGGTCTTTGCCTTAAAAACCACAAAACGCCCATTCTCCCGCCAGTAGCCGAATGCGCCAGCGATCCGCTCTCCGTCCTTCAGCAACCGCGTGACGGTACATTCCATGTAAACGTCGAATCCCATCTGCACGCCGCGGTCCTGTAAGGTCCGAATCATTTCCAGGCCGGTGCGGTCCCCCACGTGGCACAGCCGCTTGAACGTATGGCCGCCGAAGGCGCGCTGCAGAATCCGGCCATCGTCGGTGCGGTCGAAAAGCGCCCCCCACCGCTCCAGCTCACGTACGCGCTCACTGGATTCCTGGGCATGGATCTTCGCCATCCGCCAATTGTTTAGAAATTTTCCGCCCCGAATGGTGTCGCCGAAGTGCACGCGCCAGTCGTCAGCCTGGTCCACATTGGCCATGGCCGCCGCGATCCCGCCTTCGGCCATCACGGTGTGCGCTTTTCCCAAAAGCGACTTGCATACGACCCCGACACTGGCCCCCTGGGCTAGGGCCTCGATGGCAGCCCGCAACCCGGCGCCCCCCGCCCCGATGATCAGTACGTCGTGTTGGTGAACTTCGTATTTGTCGTTCACAACAGCCTCAGGTCCCGTATTGCGCCGGAAGATACCAATCGCACATACAAATCAGCGAAGCCTACCGAGAAAAGACTCATCCACGCGTACAGCATGTGGTGTTCGTTGAGTGCGCTCAATGCGCTCCAGGTTTTGTGCCGTTGCCGAGAGAAGTTCACACATGAGAAGCAATCGAGCTTGCCTCCTAAAAGATGTCGAAGCGAGTGGCATGAGCCAAAATACAAACTCAAAAACACAATGTTGACCAGCAGCACGATCGAGCCGACGCCCACACCTACCCCATTCTCGAAAAAGAAAGCGCGTATCGCGTCATGCCACAGGAAAGCCAAAAAAATTACCGCCAGATACATGAAGTACCGGTGCAGGTTTTGGAGAATGAAGGGAAATCTGGTCTCGCCGCCATATTGACGGGGCCTCTCCGCTACCCCACATCCGGGCGGATCCAGAAAAAACGCTCGGTAATAAGCCTTGCGGTAGTAGTAGCAGGTGACCCTGAATCCCAGCGGACCCGCCAGAATCAACAGCGCCGGAGAAAACGGCCAATAGTGATGGTGCACATCAATCAACGGGGAATAGAAAGGTGAAAGATAAGGCCCCCACTGGAAGTAAGCCCCTTCAAAGGCCCTCAATGTGGCGTAGACAGCGAAAGCTCCGAGTCCCAGGACAACGGGAACGACCTGCGGCCACCATGCATCACGCACCAGGGCGTTCCCCGGATGCATCTGCTCAGAAGAAGCCACGGCTCCTCCAGCCAGCCTCGGGTAGCTCCATGCCCCCACTGCCCCGGTGAGACGCTACCGCGGATTACTCGGGCGGCGGCATTATAGCCCTGTCTGCCATTCCGGGCGAGGATCACTGAAAAGCATTTCACCATGGCTCCTGGCACTCCTGACTTGTCATCCTGAGCGCAGCGAAGCACCCGTTTTCCCCAAAATCTGTACTCAATATCTGTACTATGGAGCCCACAATAAACGAATGGTCACCCTGGCCGACATCCAAACCGCCTTGGGCCGAATCCGCGAGTCAATCTACATTTCACCCTGTGCTCGCTCTGAAGCCTTTTCCAAACAAACTGGCAACTCGGTCTTTCTAAAGCTTGAGAACCTGCAGAAGACAGGCGCATTCAAAGAACGAGGCGCGCTGAATAAACTCCTCACTCTCAACGCCGAGCAGCGCCGTCGCGGTGTAATCGCTGCTTCCGCCGGCAATCACGCGCAAGGCCTTGCCTATCATGCGGGTCGGCAGAAGATTCGCGCCCAAATTTGCATGCCGCTAACCACCCCGCTGATTAAAGTCACAGCCACCCGCAACTACGGGGCAGATGTCGTTCTTCACGGAGCTAATTATGACGAAGCTTATGACGAAGCACTCACACGCAGTCAGCAACAGCATTTGACCTTTGTCCACGCTTTTGATGATGACGCCGTGATCGCCGGGCAGGGAACTCTCGGCCTTGAAATACTTGAGCAGCATCCGGAGATTGAAGTTATGGTTGTGCCGATTGGTGGGGGCGGCCTCATCGGTGGCATCGCCTGTGCCGTCAAAGAAAGCAAACCTCACGTCCAAATATTTGGAGTACAGCCTTCTCGAATTCCTTCCATGAAAGTGGCGGTTGCGGAGGGTGGGCCGGTCACTCTGAAGCCCGCGCTGACCATCGCCGATGGCATCGCCGTGCGCCGGGCCGGAGATCGCACACTACCGCTGGTCCAGAAATATGTGGAAGACATCGTCACCGTCGAAGAGGAGGAAATCGCCAACGCCATTCTTCTCCTGCTGGAACGCGAAAAGACCTTGGCCGAGGGCGCCGGCGCGGCGGCCATCGCTGCTCTGCTCAACCAGAAGCTACCCCTCACAGCTAAGAAAATCGCTGTCTTGGTATGCGGCGGAATATAGACGTTACTCTCTTGGCGCGCATTATCGAACGCGGCCTGGTAAAAGATGGTCGCCTGGTGCGCCTGCGGGTGCACCTGCCTGACTACCCTGGAGCCCTGCACAAGCTCACCGGAATCCTCGCACAGCATCGTGCCAACATCGTGGAGACCTCCTACGACCGCGCCTACTATGGAGTGGATCTGGGCGATACCGCCATTGACATCACCATGGAGACCCGCGGCCCTGACCACATTGCAGAATTGCTCTCCGCCCTCAGCGCTTCCGGATATGCGCACGAAAGGGTTCTCTAGGCCATGCCCGCCCCGCGTCGGCACTCCCTGAATCGCACTAGGAAACGCGCCCTCAGATAAAACTGCTGTATGCTGCACCCAGCACTCAAGCTCACAATCAGGTCAACTACTTGCTGGAACGCGAGCGCTCGATTTTTCGCGACAGTCTGCCGCTCAATCCGGCTGAGCTCTGGCAGGATTTTCAAGGCCGCATCGCCGTCGTGCTCTCCGGCGGCGGTGCTCGTGGCGCGTACGAAGCGGGGGTCTTGCTTGCCTTCCAAGATGCCCGTTTGCCCACCCATATCCTGGCGTCCACTTCCATCGGCGCCATCAATGCGGCTTCTTATGCTGCCCATTCCAATCAATATGTAGGGAACGCCGAATCGCTGGTCAAATCCTGGTCGGAGGTGAATCCCCCCGCGGTTGGAATTGATTGGTCTCGATACATTCTGGTCCTTGCGGGCCTCACCGCCGTTACCGGGGGATTTGGCAATTTCATTCTCGCGCTCTTCCACCGCTCAGGAATTTACCTCCACCTGCACACCCCGTTGCTCACCTGGTTTTTGCTCGGAGTTGCCGGCCTCTCCATCGTCTTCTTTTATAGCCAGATTTCCTACCTGTTCTATGTGTTCATGAAATTTGTCCGCCATTATCAGTGGAGACCCGACCGGCATAAGGTGGCGCTATCATCGCTAGCAAACCTGATTGTGTGGGGATTCGTTCTGCTCGTGCTGACTTCTACCGATCTGCACTTCACTCCCAGGAAAATATTCGAATTCACGCCCAAGCTGATCATCTTGCTTGCCGCCGTCGTGCTCGTCGGAGGTGTGGTTTGGGCGCTGTTTCGGAGCCGCATTAGCCTGCTCAGTCACAAACTTCTGCAATCGCCCTTGCGTCCGGGATTGTTTCCAAACTATGAACGCACTCGCTTCCTGCGCGACAGGATCCCCGAGCAGGGTCTGCGCGCGTCTCCGATCCGGGTGGTGATGACCGCTTCCAATCTGGACACCGGAGACGAACGGTTTTTCGTCAACAAACCGACCACCGAGCTCGAACGCGATCCGGGAGTGGATGTCGCATTTATCCGCGAGAAGCTCGAGCACCCTGACGACCTGATTAAATGCGTGGTCGCCTCTTCCGCTTTTCCGATGGCTTACGAGCCGGTGGAAATGCAGGGACGCCTGTGGTCGGATGGTGCCCTGGTCGCCAAGCAGCCAATCTTTCCCGCCATTCGTTTGGGTGCGGATGTCCTCTTTCTGGTTATGGTGGAACCAGCCAGCGAGATTGCCCCACGCATAAAAACATTTCTTGACGTCGGCATCCGGGCGTTTGACATCCTGATGTCTAGAAACCTGCAAGCCGACTTGAGGATTTTGGACAACGTCAACCAGATATGCGAAGCCTATGCCGCTAAACTAGGCACACGACCCGAGCACCTTCGTCTCGAAATTGGCACTCGAACCATGCGGTTCCTCAAGGCCTTTACCGTTCGTCCCGCATCGCCGCTTGCGGCCACTCTGCTTGATTTTGACGGTGCCATCGCCCGCCCGGCAATGGAACAAGGCTATAACGACGGTGCCAGAGTGGTCCGCGAGTTCATTGACTACGTTGCGCAGCTTCCTGCCACCAGCAGTAAGTATGTTCTCCGACTGGTAGCCGAGCAGGTCCGCGGATCGGGTATGGGAGACTGAACGACGTGGACTAACAGTGTGGACTAACGATCTAACCAAGCCTCTCCTCCGCGCCGCTGGTTATGGTATCCTCTAGTGTAAGGTTCTTAATCACTTAAGACTAAATTGCTATTGATCAATTACCTGCGGCGGTGCATACAGCATTCCTCGACTAGGTGTCTTTCCGAATTGAGTCAGAGAAGATGCTCTTCTAGGCTTACGTAAAGTCCAGCACCGTCAGGAGTCCGTCGTGAATTCGCACCTCCAGCCGCTTGCCGGTATTTTATTGGTTCTCGCAGTGGTCGCAGCGCCAGGTTGTGGTGGAAGTAGTAAGACCCTATCGAACGCTCTCGGTCCTCGAGGGAGTGCCTCATCAGGGGGCCAAGCAGGCGTCGCACCTGCTTCCACTGGTACCACCCTGCTTTTCAATCATGTTTTCATCGTCATGGAAGAAAACCATAGCTATTCCAGCGTGATCGGCAACTCGTCCATGCCTTACCTGAACAGCCTGGCTTCGCAGTATGGCTTGGCCACGCAGTATTACGGCAATACTCATCCGTCCATTGGCAATTACTTCATGCTCACCACCGGCAAGATAGTCACCAATAACGATTCCTTCAGCGGTACTGTTTCGGGGGACAACGTTGTTGCTCACCTGCTCACTGCTGGGAAAACCTGGAAATCTTATGCTGAAGGCTTGCCTTACACCGGTTACACAGGCGGAAACACCGGTTCTTACCTGAAACGTCACAATCCCTTCGCTTATCTTTCCAACGTCGTTACGAGCAGCGTTCAGAAGCTAAACCTGGTGCCGTTCACGAACTTTAAGACAGATCTTGCGAGCGGGCATCTGCCGAACTATACGTTCATCGTGCCCAACGCCTGCAACGACGCGCACAGCTGCTCCCTGGCGACTGCCGATTCGTGGTTGAAAAAGAACATCGCCCCTCTAGTCGCAAACGCCACATTCCAGCAGAGCGGCATCTTGTTCATCATCTTCGACGAGTCCTATACCTCGGACACATATCACGGGGGCGGGCATGTCGCCTTCGTTTCGGTCAGTGGAAACGGTCCCAAGGGATATCGCTCGGACACTTTCTTCCAGCATCAGAGCGCGTTAAAAGCCACCCTTCAAGCGTTAGGGGTAACCACGTTTCCGGGAGCCGCTTCCACTGCCCCGAATATGACCGCGTTCTTTTAGCCACGGGGCAGCGCTACGAAGTGGGTTTTTGTTGGGCGGCTTTCCGCTCACGTGCTTGCTCAAAATACAAACGATTAGTATCGGCGATCGTAAGTTGCTCGGCATCGCGACTCACGATGCTGATCTCCGAACCCGCCCTGACCTCTCCCGGCTCAATGACGGAGAAATAAAATCCACTTCGGCCGCTTAAAAGAAATCGCTTGATCATGTCGTCCCGCCCGAATCTGATCTGCAATTTGTAGCAAGGCATGCGTGGCTGGCTAACCTGCAGGATGGCCGAGCCCAGTCGTAAACGATCGCCGATGTGAAGCGAATCTTCTACTAGTCCCTCGGTGGTCAGATTTTCCCCGAAATTCCCCCACGAGAACGTCACCTCCGGCAGCTCACGCCGCCAGTAGTCATAGTGCTCGGCAGGATACGCGTACACCGCTTTCTTCGCTCCGCCATGCACTCTCAGGTCAGCCTGCTGGTCCCCATTCAGGTTCAACTCCCTGATCATCACCGGACCATCTACCGGCTCCTTGAAGATTCCCGTGCGGACCATCTCGCCCCTCCAGGCGACTTCCCGTGGCAACCCAACATTGACGGAAATGATCTTCATAGCACCTTGTCGTTCACCGGACGCAGTTCTTTCCCTTGCGCCGATTACGTCATGGGATTCGTCTTGTGGTCAAAAGATTCTGATTTGCTGGCATACTTATGCTGAAGTCAACGAATGCCAGAGATTTCGAGAGCTCACCCCAAGCACGCAGACGATATTGCGGCAGTCATCAACGCTGCTTTTCGGGTGGAACGTACTTACCGTGTAGGAGAGCGCACCTCGGCCGCAGATGTCATTCGCCTCATGCAAAGCGGACTCTTCCTTGTGGCTGGCGAGGGGAACCGAATCGTCGGTGCAGTTTACGTTCGCATCACTGACAAGATTGGCTATTTCGCCATGCTTGCCGTTGAGCCCTCCTCCCAACGTTCAGGTATCGGTCGCGTGTTGCTCGAAGCCGCTGAAGACTACTGTCGCGAACACGGTTGTACGGTAATGACGCTCACCACCGGCGAGTTCCGTCAGGAGCTGTTGAAGTATTACGCTCATTTTGGTTACCAGGTCACGGGTATCGAACCTGCCCCTGAAGCTTCTGCCTTCAATCGCGCGGTCAATGTGGTCAGCATGGCCAAGCCGTTAGTCCCAAGTGCCACGCCCTCGCCTGAGCGTCAGAAGTAAAGTCGCCCCGCCGCGCTTCAATTCCCAATTTTCACCTGCAATCCAATAAATAAACTCGGTGATTAGCAATTTGGAAACATTTCGTAAGTTGCGTGCTACACTCGTTTTCCAAACCCCCGAATATCCGTAATTGTGACCGCAGGCATGAACAGCGCGACGCAAGTACGCTCGCTTGAAGCCGCATCTCCACCATTTCGCCTGCCGGGATTGCACATTTCAGGTCCTCCTACTGTCACCATTCGCGCCGGAAAGGGTTGGCAATCGCTCGCATTCCACGAACTGTGGGACTACCGCGAACTGTTGTTCTTCCTGACTTGGCGTGACATTAAGGTTCGCTACAAGCAGACGGTGCTCGGGGTCGCGTGGGCCATTATCCAGCCGTTCTTTGGCATGGTAGTGTTCACGATCTTCTTCGGCCGCTTGGCAAAAGTACCGTCGGACGGCATTCCTTATCCGCTCTTTTGTTACGCAGCGCTCTTGCCATGGCAGCTTTTCGCGTACGCGCTTACTGAGTCCAGCAATAGTGTGGTCACTAACGAGCGCTTGATCACCAAAGTCTACTTCCCCCGTTTGGTAATTCCAATCTCCGCCGTCCTCGCTGGCCTGGTGGACTTTGTCATCGCTTTCGGAGTGCTGCTGGTCATGATGGCGTACTACGGTGTCCGCCCGGGATGGGCGGTGTTAACTCTGCCGCTGTTTGTACTGTTTGCAGTCGCCACCGCGCTCGGCGTCGGCCTTTGGCTCTCGGCATTGAATGTTCGTTATCGTGATGTGCGGTACACGTTGCCTTTCATCACCCAGCTTTGGCTCTTCGCATCGCCGGTTGCCTATTCCAGCAGTCTGGTACCGGAACGGTGGCGTCCTCTATATGGCTTGAATCCTATGACCGGCGTCGTTGAAGGCTTCCGTTGGGCATTACTGGGCCGAACTACTCCTCCAGGCATGATGGTTCTTGTCTCCGGAGTTGTAGTGGTTGTGGTCCTGCTCAGCGGCCTGTTTTATTTCCGACGAGTAGAGCGGAGTTTTGCAGACCTGGTGTAGTGGAACTGGTGTAACGGAATCTGTATAACGCTTCGCATTCTCTGTTGCTAAAAGGAACCATGAGCGATGTCGCAATATCGTGTGCAGGAATCGGTAAGCAATATCGCATCGGCGAACGCGAGCGCTACAAGGCGCTTCGCGACGTCATAACCGATGCGATGTATGCGCCTTTTCGCCGAATGCAGGCCGCCTTTACCGCCGATCGCAAAGCAAAGTCGCCCCACGATCAGCCATCCATCTGGGCCCTGCGTGATGTTTCCTTTGAAGTCAAACGCGGAGACGTGGTCGGCCTCATCGGCCGCAACGGTGCAGGGAAGAGCACCTTGCTCAAAATTCTCTCTCGAATCACCGAGCCCAGCGAAGGCAGCGCCCAGATCTACGGACGTGTAGGTTCACTTCTGGAGGTGGGCACCGGTTTTCATCCCGAGCTTACCGGCCGCGAGAACATCTATTTGAATGGCGCGATTTTGGGCATGAAAAAGGCCGAGATCGCCCGCAAGTTTGACGAGATCGTGGCCTTTGCCGAAGTCGAGAAATTCATTGATACGCCGGTGAAGCGGTACTCCAGCGGCATGTATGTTCGGCTGGCATTTGCTGTTGCCGCACACCTTGAAACGGAAATCCTCCTGGTGGACGAAGTACTGGCCGTGGGTGATGCCCAATTTCAAAAGAAATGCCTGGGCAAGATGGGGGACGTCGCCAAGCATGGCCGCACCGTCCTCTTCGTCAGCCATAACCTGCTTATGGTGCAACGGCTCTGTCCTACAGCCATTGTGCTGCACGACGGCCACATCACCTTTCAAGGTGGTAGCGGACAATGTGTACGCCGATACTCTGAATCTGGGGAAGAGAATACGCGTGCTGCTGCCGCCAATTCTTCCGACGGCGCGCTCGCAATTCACCGCGTTCGCATCTTCGACTCAGCCGGTATTGCGGCTGAAGCCTGGAAGTACGGCCGCCCCATCACCGTCGAAGTCGACGTGGCAGTCCGTCAGCCATGCCCCAAGCTCGCGGTTGACATCACCTTCTACAGCACCAATGGCCTGCGGCTCTTCGGCTTGCAGAGTGATCGCTGGCATGCCGCCGGTTCGTTTGAGCCGGGGCATCACACCATTTCTTTTCGCATAGAAAATCCTGGCATCAGCGTGCCCGAAATGTACATCGACGTGGGACTTCGCACCGCCGCCGCCGGCTACGACGTGCTGCTCCCCCACGCCGCGTATCTATTCGTTAAGAGTGAGCAGTTGCCAGCCTATGCTTCGCCAATTGATCTCATCACCCCATTAGCGGGCCTGGAATGGAGCACAACATCAAGCCAGTCTCACTAGTCATGTCAGCGATGGAGAGAATCGCGCGTTCGGTTCGCCCAGGTATGCGCGGCGCTATCAAGCGCGCCACCGGAAGAGAACTCGTTCACCTGCCTTCCGGGGAATGGCTGGTTGTGCCCCGGAACGGGCATTCCGCCCAACTGCCGGTCCGCGCCACTTACAATCTCACCCTGCCTTTGAAGATTGATTACGACTTCCATTTCTGCGACGCCGGCACGCTGGAGTTGTGCCTGCGCCGCGAAGCTGGCCCTGCTCTGTTCAATATTTCGCGTCCAGTAAAGATGCCCTGCTCGTGGGCCTTGGCCTACGATTCTGGCTTTGCGCTCAATGGCGATTCCCTCACTGCGGTAAACGGAGCAACCCTGGAAGCCGGCGGCTGGCTGGTTTCGGAACTTACCTTCACCTCAGCTCATGGTCAGAAGCTCACCCGCTCTTTACGGCACAGATTCAATCCCTGCTCCCAAGAGATCGGCCCCGAATACTACAACGGCTCCAATTACGGAGATTACGAGCGGGAAGCTGCCGACTATGGCGTACGCATTCTCGATTTACTTTCACGCCATTCCTCAATTCACAGCCTGCTGGATATCGGTTGTGCCACCGGCATATTGCTCGACCACGCCAAATCGCGGGGAATTCACGTCTTCGGAGTGGATGTCAGCGATTGGGCCGTCGAACACGCCAACCAACGCCTCGGAGAAGAAGCCTGTCGCGTGCTGGACATCGATCATGCTCAGCCATCCGACTTCGATACTCAATACGACGCCATTGTTCTGCACAACGTGCTGGAGCACGTGCGTGATCCCGGCAAGTTGGTCGCGCTTGCCTCATCTGTGGTCAAACCCGGAGGGCTGGTGTATTGCCTTACCCTGAATGCCGACTCCCTGATGCACGCCATGCTTGCCAAAGATTGGGCGGGATATTCGGATTATTCCCACCACAGCACCTGGCTCACTGCGAGCTGGGTGCGCGACGCATTTCAGCGCGCTGGTTTCGAATTTCTCGAGTTTCAAATTCCGGAGTGGCTGTGGAACGAGCGCACCGACGTCCCCTTCATTGACCTGAGTTGGTTGATGACTCGCTCCCACGCCCGCCAGATCCTCCGCGATGGTTGGGGCGACATGGTTGAACTCGTTGCGCGTCGGAGAGTCGAGCCGGAATGATGGGGACCATATCCATCCCCAACCCAATCCCACCAACTCGCCGCGCCTTATTCCTTGTTAATGGCGCGTGGAGCGGTGGTCCGGTTGTGTTCCTGCATCGGGCTACGGCTGGACTAAAGCAATTTGGCTGGAATTCCGAGGTCATCTTTGTCAGCAAACGGTGCCGGCTTGAAAGAAGAAGATGCTTATCCAGCCGCCCCGCAGGACGCGTACGGTTGGGAAAAGCTTCTTGCCGAAATCCGCTGCACTCATTATCGCGAAGAATATGGCCTTCAAACCCGCGTCGTTCGCTTCCACAACA
>DASRFG010000035.1 GCA_035651655.1 Terriglobales bacterium | reverse complement strand
GGCAGCATGCCGCTGGCGACGCCCACGAATCCCAGAATAAGCGTGGCGGTGAGCAGAATGGCGCCACTGATCTTCAGGTGAATGTCGCCCTTAGAGGCGTCGTCAACAAAGGCGCTCCACAATGTGAGCGAACCCACACTCCAGGAAATCAGGTACGCCAGCGCGACTCCGGCGATACCGCCGAGGAACGTGATGGCCAGTGCCTCTGACAAAAATTGGAACAGGATGTGGCGCTTGCGGGCGCCAAGCGCCTTCTCTACACCGATCTCGCGGGTGCGCTGGGTCACTGAAACCAGCATGATATTCATCAGGCCCACCCCGCCAATCCCCAGAGTGAGCAGACCAATGAAAGCCAACAGAACTTTGATTCCAACCGTGATGATCTGCAGCTCTTTGAATTCGCCGATCGCATCGAAGACAAACACCGCCCGCTGATCTTCAGGATTGAAATTGTGGTGGAACGCCATTGACTGCCGTACCGCTTTTGCCATGCGCTCGTGCTCGTGGCCTTCATATTCAATGGTGACATCATCAATGTGATAGGTGTCTCGCAGGTCGCGGATGGAACTGAAAGGCACATAAACCTTCCCGTTCACGTTGTCATCGCCATCATTAATCAGACGGTCCAGTATGCCCACCACTATGTAGGAGATGCCATTCAGACGGACGGTCTGACCCAGTGCTTCCTGGCCGGAAAAGAGTTTCTTTTTTACGTCAGAGCCGAGCACCGCTACCCGCGAATGGTTAAACTCATCCTGGTCATTGAAGAAAGTTCCCAAAGCTGTGCTCAAGTGACGGGTTTCCGCAAAGGAGGCCATAACGCCGTCCACGCTAAAGGTAGAGGCGCGGTTTCCGTATCCCACCGTGGCATCCTTGGCAGCCTCGGGCGAGATGCGCTTGATCAGAGGAACTTCGTTGCGCAGCCATTCCACATCGTCGGTGGTGAGCTTGATCTCAACTCCGGCTTTGCTGCCGCCCGCCTGCATCGAGGTCCGACCGGGAAAAACGACAATCAGATTGCCGGAAAAAGTTTCAAAAGCCACCATCAGGCCACGTTCAAATCCAGCACCGTAGGCGAGCAGAAGCACCACGGTCGCGATGCCCCACGCCATCCCCAACATGGTCAGCATGGTGCGACGGCGGTTGTGGCGCAGTGCGGTGTAGGACTCCTGTAGTAAATCGCGAAGCATGGCTACTCTTGTCTCAAAGCCTCCACCGGCTCCAGCTTGGCTGCCTTGCTGGCCGGATATAGGCCCGCCGCCACCCCGGCGATGGACAGTGCGCCAATGGCAGCCACGGCGGAAAATGGCACGATCCGCGGAGTATCAAAGCCGTCAGGAGCGGGCAGTTGTGCCAATCCGACCACCAACATAGCGGTCACAAAAGCCCCAATACCACCGCTGAGTACGGTGAGAAATGCGCCCTCCAGAAAGAACTGCGTGAGGATACTGCGCTGCGTGGCCCCTAAAGCCTTACGGAGACCGATCTCATGAGTGCGCTCGGAAACTGACACTAGCATGATGTTGATGATTCCAATCGCGCCAAGGCCGAGCGTCACCAGGCCGACAGCGCCCAGGAAGGCATCCATGGCAGTGAATATCTTGGCCACGCGTATGGAACCTTCAATAGTGTCCCAGTCCTGAAATGAGTCGGTGAGCGTGGCATCGAAATTATGGCGACGCGCGATGATGCGGTGAATTTCGCTTTTTGCCAGCAGGTGCTCTTCCGGGGTGCGGGGACGATAATTGAAAAATGAGACCGCATCTTCCGCGTCGTTCTCCTTAAGCGGATAGAGCACCCGCATGGTCTGCAGAGGGATGAATAGCCGGATATTGGTTCCGTTATTTCCCTCGCGACCAATCTTGGCCAATACACCGATGACCTGAAACTGCACCCCGTTCAGGAGAATGGTGCTGCCGACCGCGGGCCGGCCAGGGAACATGTTCTTCAGCATCTCCCAACCCACGATGGCCACGCGGCGACGTTCGCGATTGTCCTCCTCGTTAATCCAGCGCCCAGCCTGCAAGGGGACATTACGGATCTGGTTGTACTCCGGCTCCACCCCAAACACCTGGCCGTTCGCACTGGTGTAATCGCTCGAGGCGCGAATGTCGTCCCGCTGCAATACCGGCGAAATAGCTCGCAGGTAGTGCGCCTCGTTGCGAATGGCGACGTAATCCCCGTAGTTAAAATGGTAAGGCTGGGAGGACACCAGACTGCCCGCGACCGCGGGAATGCGTCCGGGGAAGGTGAACATGATGTCCTGGCCAAGGTTGGCGAGGTTCTTTTTCTGGCCGGAACGGAAGCCTTCTCCCAGTCCGACCAGTAACAATAGCGAGCCCACGCCCCAGGCGATTCCAAACATGGTTAAGAACGAGCGCAGCTTGTGTGCCCAGAGAGTTTGAAGCGACTGCCGGATAATATCGAGAAAGAGCTGCACCTATTCTGCTCCGGGAGCGATCTCACTTAGAGGTACGCACCTTTAGGCCGCGAGGTTCCTGTTGAACATTAGACTCCGGGCTGGCTGATCCGGCACATTGAGGGACGACTCTTGTGAACGCGGCTAGCGCTCGGCCGTGCGTTTTTCAACCTGACCTGCCCCCACCTTGGCGGGGTGAATCGTCCGGCTCGGAACCTGCTCGGCAGCTTTGGGTTCCTGTGGGACCCGCTCTTCCGGGTATTCATAAACTCCCCGGCCGGATTTCCGGCCCAGCCGCCCGGCTTTGACATATTGCACCAATAATGGTGCAGGACGATACTTCTCACCCAAGCTGCGGTGGAGGTATTCGAGAATGTGCAGCCGGGTATCCAGGCCCACGAGATCGACCAATTCGAACGGCCCCATCGGGTGATTCAGACCCAGCTTCAAGGCTTTATCAATGTCTGAAGCTGAGGCGATGCCCTCCTGCAGCAGGTAAAACGCCTCATTGCCGATCAGGGCGTTGATGCGGCTGGTTATGAATCCCGGCGCCTCACGAATGACCACGGTTTCCTTTTTCATCCGCCGGCCTACTTCGACAGCGGTGGCCACGGTTTCGTCGTCAGTCTCCAGAGCACGCACGATCTCCAGCAGCTTCATCTTGTGGACGGGATTGAAGAAGTGCATCCCGATACACTTCTTGGGCCGATAAGTGACAGAAGCAATCTCACTAATGCTTAACGAGGAGGTGTTCGAAGCCAGGATGGTCCCGGGGCGGCAGAGCTTATCGAGCAAGGTAAATATCTCGATTTTTGACTCGAGTTCTTCCGGGACGGCTTCAATGACCAGGTCGGCTTCGCGGGCGGCCTGCTCAACCGAACCAGCGTACTCGATGCGGGAGAACGCGGCATCAGCCTCACTCTTCTCCGCCTTCCCCAACTCGACGGCCTTATTCAGATTAGAGCGAATCTCGCTCTCCGCGCGCCGAAGGGCGTTGGGCAGAAGGTCTTCCAGGATGGTGCGATAGCCGCCCACGGCTGCGGCATGAGCAATGCCTCGTCCCATGATGCCAGCGCCGATCACAGCTATCGTCTGGATCTGTCTTGGATTGCCGGGAGTGGCTTCAGGCACTACTTGCCCCCGCGTTCCATATCTTCGAGGACCTTGATGAAGTTAGGATCGGACTTGCGCATGTATTCGGCCAGGCGCTTCTTCTCTTCCGCGTCCATCATTGGCATGGTGGCTGTAATGCGACGCAGAGTGGCAGAAATATCATCAACGTAATTCATTAAACGAATAAGTTCGCCGGTGGCGGCCATTAGGGCTCCTCTACTTAGCTTCGAACAAACGGAACAACTATTTTCTACTGTGCTCTCAGTTTAGTAAAGCGAGCAATCGCTCCTGCAGGACGTGAAGCAAAAGGTTCCAGCATAATTCGGAGTTACAAGGGAAGCTATTCGGACGTGTGCCTGAGGAGGCGTGGAACGCGAACTTCCGAAGAGTCTCGAATAAGTGGCGGTCTAGCCTCGTCGCAAACACTCGAAAAACCTGGGACACCGTGGAAGCGTGGGCCTTCAGGCCCACGATAAAGCGCAAGAAATAAGCGGGGCTTTAGCCCCTGCGGATTTCGAGTCCACAGGGGCTAAAGCCCTCATCTCCTGCTGCCAGCCGCACGGCTAAAGCCGTGCTCTTCCACGTTAGGAGACAAACCGGGGACCCCGGGCGATAATGATATGTGCTTCGCGACAAAAACCTGGTGCCGCTCTCCCGCCAGCACCACAATGCACTGGCGCTCTGTGTTCGCATCCTTCGTGCAATCGAGTCAGGTGAAGTTGATCTTAAGGCCTGGCAGGGGGAGATCAGGCAGGAGTTCGAGCAGGAGGTCAGCAGCCACTTTGAGGCCGAAGAAAGCGTGCTTTTTGTGGAAGCTGCCAGGTTTCAGGAGCTGCAACCGCTGGTTCGTACATTGCTGGGCCAGCATTCGGTGCTGCGCGGGTACTTTTCTAAGGCAGCAAATGGCGACCTGACAGCGGGCGACTTGAAGGTTTTTGCCGAAATCCTGTCATCCCATATACGAACCGAAGAGCGCGATCTCTTTGAAAGCTGCCAGCGGCTGATGGCAGCCGCCCAACTTGCCTCGCTCGGGGGCAAATTGAATGATGCTCTGGAGAGCCTTGAGGGCCGCCAATGCTCAATTCCGAGCCCCGCTACGCGGCTTCGGCCAAAGCGACGGCCTTGATCGGGATATTGTCACGTTTGTTGACCATTGCGCTCCTGGAACTGCCCAGGCGCATCTAACTGCCTGAGTGCGTACCAACACCTCAACCCTGGTCGCCGAGTCGAGTGGGCTGG
This sequence comes from Terriglobales bacterium, assembly GCA_035651655.1. Taxonomy (NCBI): domain Bacteria; kingdom Pseudomonadati; phylum Acidobacteriota; class Terriglobia; order Terriglobales; species Terriglobales bacterium. The sequence continues at coordinate 130,857 of DASRFG010000035.1, read as the reverse complement.
CGGAATGCCTTGACCGCCTTGCCGCCCAGAAGCACGACGATCGCCCGGTCTCGACCTATCGGCTTCAATTCAACCGTGATTTCCGCTTCGGCGATGCTCGGGCGCTGCTTCCCTACCTGAGTGCGTTGGGAATCAGCCATTGTTACGCCTCGCCCCTTCTAAAAGCGCGGGCCGGGAGCCAACACGGCTACGACATTACCGACCATAATGCCATCAATCCGGAGATTGGAACCGAGCAGGAGTTCCATGAGTTTGTGGCCGAGTTGAAGAGGTTTGGAATGGGCCTGATTTTAGACACGGTGCCCAACCACATGGGCGTCGGCCAGGGTGACAATCCCTGGTGGCAGGATGTGCTGCAGAACGGGCGAGCCTCCACTTATGCCGAATTCTTTGATATTGACTGGGAACCGCTCAACGAGGAACTGACCAACCGAGTGCTTTACCCGATTCTCGGCGGACCGTACGGACAGGAACTTGAAGAGGGCAAGATCCGGGTGCAATTCCGCGACGGGCAATTCTCTATCCAGTATTACGACAAGCGGATGCCAATTGATCCGCAGACCGTTCCGCTGGTTTTTGAGCCTCTGGGCGATCTGCGCGTGCAAGAGGTGGAGCTGCCTCAGGAGGAGCAGGCAGAATTGGAGAACGTCTTATTCGAGCTGCGCCGGCTTCCACCCCACACCACCACCGATCCCCAGCAAGTCCGCCGCCGACAGGCTGAAGCCCCAGCCCTTCTAAATCGGCTCGCTGATCTGGCAAAACGTTCGCCGCAAGTGCGCCACCTGATTGAGCGCGCGCTGGAGACCTGCAACGGGCAGCCCGGGGACAGCCACAGCTTTGATCCGCTGCACCGCTTGCTCGATGCTCAACCCTACCGGCTCGCGCACTGGATGGTTTCGGGCGAGGAGATCAATTACCGGCGATTTTTTGACATCAATGAGCTGATCGGCCTGCGCATGGAGAACCCAAAGGTGTTCGCTGCCACTCACCGCCTGATGCGCAAGCTGCTGGGTGATGGCAGTATCGCAGGAGTACGCGTGGACCATCCTGACGGCTTGCTGAACCCGGGGCAGCACTTTACGCGTCTGCAGATGCTCTACGCCGCCAGCCAATGCTGTGGACCTGAGCCCATCCCTCCTCTGGCAGAGAACGGAATCGAGGAAGAAGTACAGACGATCTTTGGACAGCATGACTGGATGGCGCGAAGGGTGCCGCTCTACGTCTTAGTGGAGAAAATCCTTCAGCCAGGAGAAGAACTTCCCGACTGGCCGGTGGATGGAACGGTAGGCTACGAGTTTGGACGATTGGTAAACGGAATTTTTATTGATAGCCGGAACGAACGGGCTTTCAACCGCCTCTATGAACGAGTCCTTGGCGGGGTGGCAAGTGTAGAAGACGTGATCTACAACTCCAAGAAGTTGATCGTAAACGGCGCTCTGGCCAGCGAAGTGGCTGTGCTTACGGACTTGCTGGGAGAGATTTCCACCCGCGACCGTAGAGCCCGGGATTTCACTCTAAAAGCCTTACGCAATGCCATCCGCGAAACCATCGCGTGTTTCCCGGTTTACCGGACATATATTGATGAGCGTGGGCACATCACCGAAACCGATCGCGCTCGCATCACCAGTGCAATTGCCCGGGCGAAGCGCCGCAACCAGGACATGCCTTCGGCGGTCTTCGAATTTCTACGAAATATTCTGCTGTTGCAGCCCAATGCCGCCGCCGGCAATGGGCTGAGCGACCAGGACTACCGGCAGCGGCTGTATTTCGTGTTGAAATTCCAGCAACTGAGCGGTCCAGCCATGGCCAAAGGCCTGGAAGATACGGCGTGTTATGTCTATAACCGATTTGTGGCCGTCAACGAAGTTGGCGGCTCACCGCGAGATTTCGGCGTTTCCGTAGAAGAATTCCACCAAGGGAACCAGCGGCGCGCGGAGAACTGGCCGAACTCCCTGTTGTCCACCTCCACGCACGATAGCAAGCGCAGTGAGGATGTTCGCGCCCGCCTCGACGTACTTTCAGAAATGCCTTCCGCGTGGTCGGCCGCGGTAATGCGGTGGCGGCGCATGAATCGCGAAAAGTTGCCGATTATCAGCGATGGACGTCGCGTCCCCGACGCCAATGAGGAATACCTTCTATACCAGACGCTGGTAGGCGCGTGGCCGTTCTCTTCTTCGAAAGGGGACTCGCGGAGGGAGTTCACGTCACGTATACAGCACTACATGAACAAGGCGGTACATGAAGCCAAAGTGAACCTGAGTTGGATCAATGACAACCCCGAATATATCGCCGCCTTAAACGAATTTATCGCGCGGATATTGCAGCCGGGACGTGAACGCGGCCGAAATTCATTCCTGGCACATTTGGAGAACTTTATTGGTCCAGTGGCGTTTTTTGGAGCGCTTAATTCTTTGGCGCAAGTAGTGCTCAAGGTCACTTCTCCAGGCGTACCCGATGTGTATCAAGGGAACGAGCTCTGGGAATTTCGCCTGGTGGATCCTGACAATCGTTATCCGGTAGATTTCGAACACCGGCAGGAGATCACGGAGGCACTGATCGCCCGCTCCGAGCCGGGTGATGTGAACCAGCTCTGCCGGGAACTCCTCGCGGACTATCACGACGGCCGAATAAAGTTGTGGACGACGATGCGCGCGATGCGCTTTCGTCGCGAGCACCCAGACTTGTTCAAATCCGGAAGTTACATTCCGCTGCGCACCGGGGGAGAACATGGGGAGCATTTCCTCGCGTTCGCCCGCAGCTACAAGGACCAGTGGACGGTAGTGGCAGTGCCGCGGTTGGCTTACAGCATGATGAAAGGGCGTATGCAGCCGCCGCTCGCGGAAGCCTGGGGCAACACTGAACTGGAGCTGCCTTCCGAACTTTCCAACGTCGCACTGGTCAATGTTTTCACGGGTGAGGTGATCGCGCCCCGCAACGGACGTCCCATTCCCGCCCGCGAAATCTTCGGCTCGTTTCCAGTGTCAATACTTGCCAGCTATTAGACACTCCCTCTCGCGGAATGCTAACCTCCGCCACTCGCCCAGCATCAGTCCATTTACAATTGCGATCTGGAGGAATCGTGAGAAACGCCCCCGCCTTCTCTCCGTTGTCGGCAAGTTGCCTGCTTGTTTTGACCCTTGTTGCTTCGTTGGCCCAGGCTCAGAACACCGACTTCCACAATGCTCCAGCCTCAGCCAAGCGATTGAAAGATCCATATCAGGGAAAACGGCAGATATTGGGAAACGCCCATCAACTTTTCCACCAGCATTGCGCCCGGTGTCATGGCGAAAACGGGGGAGGCTCAGGCGAGATCCCCGCACTGGTGGACGGAAAGCTTGAGTCGGTTACGCCCGGTGAAGTCTTCTGGTTTATCACCAAAGGCGATCCGGCCAATGGCATGCCTTCCTGGGCGAAGCTACCGGCTCGGCAACGGTGGGAGATTGTCACTTATGTAAAGTCGTTGGGACAGTCGCAGACGGAGCGCGGAAATACGGCGAGGACAGAACGTAAACCAGGAAAGAAACTGAAGGCGCCGACTCCGTCAGGACCGTTCGCGGATTTTCGTTACGAAAAACCGGGCACGGTTCGCAAAATTACAGTTAAAGACCTGCCTGCGCCCTATACCTCAAAATCGGCCGACAACGGGCCTGAACTGGTTTCGCGTCCAGCAAACACCTGGCCCAAAGCACCCGAAGGATTCAAAGTTGGACTTTACGCCAGCGGACTGGACAATCCACGTCTCATTCGCACTGCTCCGAATGGCGACGTCTTCGTGGCGGAAAGCGATCCCGGGCGCATCCGGGTATTCCGCGGGATGACCAGCGACGGAAAGCCGGAGGAGATGCAGGTTTTCGCCTCCGGATTGAGTCGCCCTTACGGAATCGCTTTCTATCCACCGGGAGCGAATCCGCAGTGGCTGTACATTGGAAATACGGATTCGGTCGTCCGCTTCCCCTATCAAAATGGAGATTTGAAAGCTCGAGGCGGGCCCCAGCATATCGCCGATCTCCCCCGCGGCGGCGGCCACTGGACGCGGGACGTGCAGTTCTCTTCCGATGGAAAGAAGATGTTTGTGGGCGTCGGATCGCGATCCAACGATGACGACACCGATGGAAATCCCGGAGAGAAGGACCGTGCCGATATTCTGGTTTTTGCTCCGGATGGCTCGGCCAAGCAGGTGTATGCGTACGGCATCCGCAACGCCGGCGGGGGACTTGCTGTCAACCCAAAGACCGGCGAGTTGTGGTGCTCCGTCAATGAACGCGACGCACTGGGTGACAACCTGGTGCCCGATTACATCACTCACGTCCAGGAGGGCGGCTTCTATGGATGGCCCTGGTGGTACATGGGCGGCAATCAGGATCCCCGCCACAAGGGAAAACATCCTGAACTAAAAGACAAGGTCATCACGCCGGACGTCCTCGTCCAGGCGCACAACGCTTCATTACAGCTGACTTTCTACCAGGGTAAGCAGTTCCCCGCTGAATATCAGGGTGACATTTTCGCCTCGCAGCACGGCTCATGGAACCGGGCCACCCGCTCCGGCTACGAGGTCGTCCGAGTGCCCCTGCACGGAACCGGACATGCCAGCGGTGAGTATGAGGATTTTCTGACCGGATTCGTGCTCGACAACGGAGACGTCTGGGGAAGGCCCGTAGGCGTGACGGTGGCCCCCGATGGGTCTCTTCTGGTAACCGACGACGGGTCGAACTCCATCTGGCGAGTGACCTATACCGGAAAATAAGTTTCGAGCTAAGCGGCGAAGTCCTCACGAGTTTGCGCTCGAACTACAGGCTGAGGTAGCCGATCAGTGACTTCGGCGAGGGAAGCCAGTTTCGCTTGGAGTTCGCCGGTAAGCACGCCGGCCTTATGACGCCACGTCCAGTTGCCCTGGCTCTGGCTCGGAGTATTCATGCGAGCTTCGTTGCCGAGCCCAAGCACATCCTGCAGCGGGACCACGCAGAGATCGGCAATGGAACCTTGGGCAGCGCGAACGAAGGCCCAGTGCACGCCTTCCTTCTCAACCGGCCCGAAGTACGCCTCGACGGCTCGGCGTTCGCCTTCGGAGGCGCCCGATTTCCACCAGCCCACCATGGTTTCGTTGTCGTGGGTGCCGGTATAAACGACCGTGTTCCAGTCAAAGCGGTGCGGAAGATAAATATGCGCGCCGGGATTGCCGAAGCCAAACTGCATGACCCGCATCCCAGGAATTTGCAGCCGCTGCCGCAGGGCATGCACGTCTTCTGTGATTAAGCCCAGGTCTTCGGCGATGAGAGGCAAACCACCGAGCGCCTCGCGCAGGCGATTGAAGAGATCGTCGCGAGGACCCTCCACCCAGCGCCCGTGCACCGCCGTCGGCTCACTGGCAGGAATTTCCCAGGATTGCGCGAAGCCGCGAAAATGATCAATGCGGACCAGGTCGCATGTCTGCATGGCCCAGCGTATTCTCTGTACCCACCAGTCGTAGCCGCGGGATTGCAGAACATCCCAGCGATAGAGCGGGTTTCCCCACCGCTGGCCGGTTTCGCTAAACGCATCTGGCGGCACACCGGAGACAACTTCCGGTTCCAGGTTGCTGTTGAGGCGAAAGATGTCGGGATGCGACCAGACATCGGCGCTATCGTAATTGATGAAGATGGCGATATCGCCGACGATGCGAATGGAACGCGCGGCGCAGTATTGTCGCAAGCCGCTCCACTGCTCGAAAAACGCAAATTGTAAGGCGCGGTTGATCTGCAACTCATTTGCCAGCTCGCTCCGGGCACGATCCAAAGCCTCGGGCTGACGATGAACCAGGTCGCGAGGCCATTCATTCCAGGCTTTTTTGTACCGCTGCCGTAACGCGTCAAACAGGGCAAATCCTTCCAGCCACCATGAATTTTGGCCGCAGAAGTCGTTGAAGCGCGCACGCTGCGCGGCGCTGGCATGAGCGAGAAAATTCTGAGCGGCTTCGTTCAGCAGAGGCAATTTCGCCGCGCTCACCTCATCGTAGTTCACATCGCCGGCGTTGTCGGGCAGAGCGCCGAGGCGGGCACGATCTATCCATCCGTGCTCTGCCAGACGCTCCAGACTGATGAGCAGCGGGCTGCCGGCAAAAGCTGAAGTGGAAGAATATGGCGAATTCCCGTAACCCACCGGGCCGAGCGGCAGTATCTGCCACAGCCCCTGGCGAGCGGCGGCGAGAAAATCAATGAATTCGTACGCTGCCGGACCAAAGTCGCCGATGCCTCCACGGGAGGGCAGCGAGGTCGGATGCAGCAAAATGCCGGTGGAGCGCGGAAAGGACATGGACGGTGGTCGCTTGTATGGTTGGCTGTGCCGTTGGCTGTACCTGGGTTGGCCAGGGCCACGCCGGCCGACTAGCCTCCCAGTTCGCCGCGCGGGGTAGAGAGCTGTTTCATGACTTGCTCGTTGACACGAATCTTGCCGTGCTTTTCCATGTCCTGGCGCAAGTTGGTTACAAATAGCTCAAACAGTTCGCCGCGCTTTTCGTCGGCCACTTTGTCGCGCGTCTGGTCTTTGGCTCTGGCAAATTCGGCGGCAGAGGGTTCCTGCTTTTCAAGTATCCGCAGCACGACGCCAGTGTTTCCATTTTGAATTGGCCCGCTGACGTCACCAGGTTTCATGCTAAAGGCCAGATTGGCTTGCCCCGATTGCATTGAACCAATGTCAGGCACCTGACTGGTGGGCGAAACCAGCTCGCTGGTTTTGACCGTTGCCCCAAGTTCCTTCGCGGCTTTCTTTAAGTCATGCAGGGTGCGGGCACGATCGGAGAGTCCCTGGACCTGCTGGCTCAGCAGGGTGGCAGCGCGTTCGCTGACGAAATCGGTTTCGACCTTGCTGCGAATTTCCTCAAAGCTCGGCGTACGCGGCGGCTGCACTTGCGCCACCTGGAAGATCACGTATCCCGTCCTGAGGTTCGCTTCTTCAGGAGGGTTCTTGTCGCTGGCTTCAAAGACAGCATTCATGAATTCGGGAGCGTTCCCCAACCCGGGAAGCGAGTCCGTGCGGCCGATGAATCCGGTGGTGATCACTTGCTCGCCGTTCTGGGCTGCGGCCTTGTCCAAACCGGCGGTGCGGGCCTGGTTCTGCACTCTATCGGCCAGGTTCTGTGCAGCCTGTGAAGCTTTTTGCTGCGCCAGTACGGGCTCAATCTGCGCCTTCACCTCACTGAGCGGCTTAAGGCGAGCATCCTGTTTATCGTCCACGCGGATGATGTGAAAGCCGTAGCTGCTGCGGACCACTTCGCTGGTGCCGCCCTTGGCAAGACCAAAGGCAGCATGCTCGAACTCGGGAACCGTACGCCCCTTGCCGATCCAGCCGAGAGAGCCGCCGTTCTTGGCGCTCACCGTGTCTTCAGAGTACTTCTTGGCTAAAGCCGCGAAATCAGCGCCCGCTTTCAACTGCTTGGCAATGTCTTCGGCTTTTTGTTTGGCAGCGTTAACCGCCTTCTCGTCTATCTTGCCGTCAGGCGCCGGGGTTGGAGTTTTTATCAGGATATGGCGGACGTTCACTTGTTCGGGGCTGCGGTAGTCGTCCTGATGATCGCTGTAGTACCGCTGAATATCGGAGGGACTGACCTGTACCTGGCTCGCTACTTTGGAGCTGTCAATCAGGATGTAGCGAACTTTCCGCTTCTCCGGGATGGAGTTGGCGTACATCTGCTTGTTGCGGTCGTGATAGGCCTTGAGCTCGGCTTCCGTAGGCTGAATGCCTTTCTTGATCTGGTCGGTGCTAAGGACGGCATATTCAAACTTGACCTTCGTGTTCTCTTTATTAAACTGCCGCTCAATATCGGAGTTCGAAACCGCCACCGGGCCGGTGATCAAGGCTTCGAGCTTGCGCATCAGCAATTCGTCTTTTACCCCATTCTCGAACTGGGTGGGAGTCAGATTGGCTTCCTGGAGCATCCCCTCATAAGCCTGCTGCCCGATGAACTTGCCGTTCGGGAAAAAAGTCTGACTGTAGCGGCCGTGTTGCAGTTCGTCTTGAAGCTCGGCATCACTTACGGAGAGGCCCATCCGTCCAGCCTCGCTCAACACGGCCTTTTGCATGATGAGCCGATCAGCGGCGCGCTGGATCAGATATGGCATCAGTTGCTCAGGCATGTTGCGGCCGCCAAACTGCTGTTGCCCCATGTTCCGGGCCTCGCGCTGAGTCTCCAGGACGGTGACCTGCTGATCGCCGACTTTGGCAAGTACGTTGGGATCAAGCCCGCCCCTGTTAAAGCCGAAGGAATCACCCAAAAATCCACCGGGGATGAGGGTGATTACCATTGCGGCGCAGATAAGGGTCAAAAGGCTGCCAATCACAATTTTCTTGGCGCGGCCAGGGGTTTGCAAAAATCGGATCATCTTTCAGGAACTCCAAGGATTAAGTTCGGAAACTTTGATTATAAATGGAGGGGAGCGGGAGGCGCTACTTGCGTACCGGACAAGAGTGTCCGCCCTACACCCTACGTACAAATGGACGTCCACTGCTGATTGACAATCTGATTGATAATGGGTTTTCAAATCAGGTCCGAGGAGGGAGAGTGACTCAATTCTTAGCCAGCTTTGTTCTGGTGATTTCGATTTGTTCTGGTCGCCTTCTCTCGTTTGCATCAACTGGCGACCGCAGCAAGGATGGCAAACTGCCCCTGGCACAGGGCTGGATGATTCAGTCTTCCGCGAAGACCAAAGAAAGCGGGGAGGTCCTCTCAACCACCAGGTATCGGCCGAAAGGGTGGTATCCGGCGGCGGTGCCGACCACCATCATCGCAGCGCTGGTGAAGAACAACGTCTATCCTGACCCGTATTTCGGAAAGAACCTGCGATCCATACCTGGAACGACCTATCCCATCGGCAAGAATTTTTCCAACCTGCCGATGCCGGCGAATAGTCCCTTTGCGGTCCCGTGGTGGTACCGAACCGAATTCCAGGCACCTGCGGAGTTTAACGGAAAACAGATCTGGTTGAATTTTCAGGGAATTAACTATCGCGCCAACATCTTTCTGAATGGCCAGCAGATCGCGACCGACCAAAACGTAGCCGGGGCGTGGCGGATTTATGAGTTCAACGTTACAAACGCCATTCATACCGGCGAAGGGAACGTGCTGGCCGTAGAGGTGTTTCCTCCGGGCCCAAATGATCTGGCAGTGACATTCGTTGACTGGAATCCGCTGCCCGCGGACAAAGATATGGGTTTGTGGCGTGGCGTTTCCCTCAGCAGTAGTGGGCCGGTCACCGTCCGCCATGCCCACGTGGTGACCAAAGTGGATCCGCCTACGCTCGAGAATGCACACCTGACCGTGACCGCTGACGTGCGCAATGCCGGAGATCAACCGGTGAAAGCAGAGGTAAAAGGCAAAATCGAAAACCTGGAGTTTTCGCAACCTGTCGAATTGGGACCGGGCGAATCGAAAGAGGTGGAATTCACGCCGGAAAAGTTTTCCCAGCTTAACGCTTCACATCCCCGATTATGGTGGCCGGCGCAGATGGGAGAGCAGAATCTTTACGATCTGCACATCGAAACTGATGTGGATGGAAAGGCCTCCGATCAACAGGACGTGAGCTTTGGGATTCGTGAAGTAACTTCGGAGCTCAACGCGGAGGGCTACCTTCAGTTTCGCATCAATGGCAAGCCGATCCTGATTCGCGGCGGAGGTTGGTCGCCGGACATGATGTTGCGCGAGAACCCACGCTGGTTGGAGGACCATTTTCGCTATACCCGCGACATGGGGCTGAACACCATCCGGCTGGAAGGAAAATTGGAAACTGATCAATTTTTCGATCTGGCGGACCGGTATGGAATCCTGCTCATGGCCGGCTGGTGCTGCTGCGACGCATGGGAAAAATGGACCAAGTGGCCGGAAGCGAATTTCAAAATTTCAGCCGACTCGCTGCGCGACCAGATACAACGGCTACAAAATCATCCCAGCTTTTTCGTGTGGCTGAACGGCAGCGACAATCCGCCGCCGCCGGACGTTGAGCAAAATTACATCGGTGTGCTGAAGCAGTGCCGATGGCCGAACCCGTATGTGTCTTCGGCCACGGAAAAGCCGACACCGATTACCGGCAAGAGTGGCGTCAAGATGACGGGGCCATATGAGTATGTGGCGCCAGGGTATTGGCTGGAAGACAAGACCCATGGCGGCGCTTACGGGTTTAACACCGAGACCAGCCCCGGACCTGCCATTCCGGTCGTGGAGAGTTTGGAAAGGTTCATCCCTAAAGAGCGGCTTTGGCCGATCAACGACTACTGGAACTATCACGCAGGCGGGGGAGCGTTTAAGGACGTGAGCGTGTTCACGAATTCACTCAACAGACGCTATGGCAAAGCCACTGACCTGCAGGACTACAACCAGAAATCGCAGCTCATGGCCTATGAGGGTATCCGCGCCATGTTTGAGGCCTTCAGCCGTGAGAAATACCGCTCCACAGGCGTTATCCAATGGATGTTAAACAACGCCTGGCCGTCGGTCATCTGGCATCTCTACGATTACTACATGCAGCCCGCGGGCGGGTACTTTGGCGCCAAGAAAGCGTGCGAACCCTTGCACGCGCAATACTCATACGACGATCATTCCGTGGCGTTGGTCAGTAGCCAGTACACGGATGCCAAGGGGCTGAAGGTCACCGCGAAGGTGCTGAACCTTGATCTTACGGAAAAATTCTCGAAAGAAGTAACAGTTCATGCGGCAGCGGACAGCAGCACGAAATTGTTCGATATCCCCGTAGTAGAGGGTCTAAGCCCGACCTACTTCTTGCGCCTAAGCGTCGCAGATCCCGATGGCAAAGTGCTGAGCACGAATTTGTACTGGCTCTCAACCAAGCCCGAGACCCTGGACTGGAAGAAATCCACCTGGTATTACACCCCTACCGCATCGTTCGCCGATTTCACGGCGCTGAAAAATCTTGCGCCCGTGAAACTCAAGGTCAGCAGCCATCGCAGAGTGGATGGAAAGAGAGGGGAGAGCTCTATTTCGGTTGAGAACCCCAGCAAGGCATTGGCATTTTTCATTCGGGTGAAGGTGGCAAAAGGCGTAGGCGGACGTGAAGTGCTGCCGATCCTATACCAGGACAATTACTTCTCACTATTGCCGGGCGAGAGACGGGACATCAGCGCCAGCTATCGCATGGCCGATTTGGGAGCAAAGAAGCCGGTGGTTGAAGTGAGCGGCTGGAATGTAAAGCAATGATCTTATTCACCACAGAGGACACAGAGAACACAGAAAGGATGAAGTAAAAAGCCTGCTCTCATGTTCTTGACCATTTGTTTGTTTTTTCAATAAGCCTCTGTGAGACTCTGTGTCCTCTGTGGTTAGGCTTTTGATCTCACTTCGTGAACCTTCTTGACCATTTTTTTGTTTTTTCAATAAGCCTCTGTGAGACTCTGTGTCCTCTGTGGTTAGACTTTTGATCTCACTTCGTGAACCTTCGTGACCTTTGTGGAGAGAACTACTCGTCTGCGGGGATATCGAAATTGACGAGCTCGCCGCGAAAGCCTTTGGTCTTAACCACCCCGTACGCCACGCCCGCCAGGACCCACACAGCGCCCACGACCTGGGCCGGACGGCTGAGGTTCAGCCAGATGTATCCGCAGATCAAAAAGCCGAGGACAGGCGGCAGCAGGTTGCCAAGCTTTTTTTCAGGCGCACGCAAGTAGTAGCGAACGAAGGCCGCGGCATTCACTCCCATAAAAGCGATGAAGGCTCCGAAGTTCAGAGCCTGGGCGCCGATCTCATAGGCGCCTCCGCCCAGCTGCTTGGAGAACATTTCCAGCAGCGCAGCGCCAATCAAAGCAAAAACCCCGACGGCGATTACGTTATTGCGGGGAATGCGGTGCTTGGGCTCGATTTTGCCGAAAAATGATTTCGGGAGCGCGTTGCCCCGGCCCATTCCATAAAGCAGCCGTGCCGCACCGAGCTGCGCTCCCATGCCGGAGCCGATGTTCGCGATCAGGAGGGTGAAATTTATGATGTGAAACAGAATCACGCCGCCCGCCGCGCGCGAGATTATCGCGAATGCCGATTCCACCATCTCGCTGGGAAATGGCTTCGATCCCCACACCAATTGCGCCGCATAGACCTCCATCCCGGAGACAATCCCGGTGATCACGCACACCAATACCGTAGCCAGCATGATGTTGCGGCGCGGGTTCTCCACTTCCTCCGACAGAGTGGAGATTCCGTCGAAGCCGATATAAGTCAGCACCGCGACCGACGTGCCTTGAAACAGCCTGTGCAGGCTGAACGTCTGCGGGTTGTAGAACGGCTCGGTAAAGAAGCGCGGGCCGTAGTTGTGTATGCCCCACACGTAGCGTGCCACGGCGGCAAAGAAAATCAATACCACAATGCCCATACCTGCGGCCATCCACTGGTTGATGGTGGCCGAGGTCTCGATGCCCCAAACGTTCAGGAAGGTGAAGAATGCCGCGAAGAACACCACCCACGCGTAGAACGGAACCTCGGGAATAATATTCATCGCCGCTTTGCTGCAGAACGCCACGCAGATCAGCGGATTCAGAATGTAATCCATCACCATGCTCCATCCGGTCACGTAACCGGCGGCGGGATGGATTTCCTTTCCAACATAGGTATAAGCGGAGCCGGCGCTGGGATACGCTCTGGCCATGCGCCCATAACTGATCGCAGTAAACAACATCGCGACCATGGCGATCAGAATGGTGGTTACCACGTGCCCGCCGGCTTTGTTGCTGATCACGCCGTAGATCCCCATGGGCGCGACCGGTTGGATCACGATGATGCCGTAGAGGATTAAGTCCCAAAGAGTGAGTACGCGGCGCAGATGGGGAGCAGATTGAGTGCGAGCAGTGGAGGGTGTGGTGGCCATCAGTGCCCCGGAATCTAGCACTTGTGGAAACCTAACGCAAGAATTCCACCCTGCGGAAGTCGGCGACGATTCGCAGCCTAGAATTGGAAGCGATAGCTCCTCGGTTCGCTCCCTGAAATGTAGCGGGTGTTGTATTCCAGCAGATCTCTCAGACGCATGTCATCGAGCGGGAGACCTTTCCCCGCGCTATAGGGGTACACACCCATGTCATGGAATGGCAGCGGCGCAACGGTGTTGGCCTCGGCAGCGTAAAAATCCATGTCTTTCTCATAACCATCGGCCATAAAGAAATAATCCCTCTTCCAACCCGGAGAAAGCGGCGGCAGCGACCTGGGATCGAAATCCAGCGCGACTTCCTCGCCAGACCCGAACACCACAAAGCGATCATCTGATTTTGACACCAGAGGCACTACGTCTCCATAACGTGTGTAGTTGCCCTGCTCGCGTGCGTACGGGCCGGTCGCGCTCACCTGGTCGTAAAGAAAATTGATGTCCCCGGGCAGGCTGCGCGCGACTTGGCGGGGATATCCGTGGAAGCGGAGCTGAGCGTCGGCCAGCGGCACCGGCGTAAGCCGCACGGAGAGCTGCGTATCATCGGTGCGATCAATCAGCACCTGGTCCCAGTAAATTTGCAGATTCGTGCGGATGCAAATGCGCCGCGTGCCCGCGGGCAACTTCTTGCTCAGGTCGGTAGTAATCGTGCGCGGCAGGCCGGCGGGGAATCCCATGTCGTCCACCACGCGCGTCCATTTCCCATTGGAACGCAGCGCCTCAATGTAAGGAGCGACGGCGTGAACACCAGCCTGATTCGCCGCGTACATGCTCGTAGCCGTGAAGTAGTCAACATATCCGTGCAGCAGCAGTCGCAGCGGACCGCTTGCATAAGGTTCGCCCAAATCCAGCTCCAACGTATGCATCTTCGTGAATCCAGCGAATGGCAGCAGCTCGAACCCGGTGACATATTTGCGGTCCCGGTAGAGCAACTGCGCTAGGACATCGCTGCCGGCGTCGTCCCGGGCAGCAACCGGAGGACGCGCATTCCGGCTTGAGATCACCTTGAATTCCGGATACGGAGGATTGCTGGCGAAATATTCGTTGGGGTAAACCTCGGTGTCAGCCGGATGGTCCACCGCTAGCAGGCGCGTGTGGTCGAGATAAACCACCTCCTCCATCGGCTCCATGAACCGGAAGCTGAGCTTGCCGTCGCGCAGACGGATATGATCGCCATCAATTTTTACGTACTCCGTCGGACGTGGAATGTTGCGCTCACCCGGCCCGACCCAGTGCCCGACGACGCCCGCGCCCAGCATGTCTGAAATGAAATCAAAATGTTTGCCATCCCAGGCAAACAGCGTCGGGCACGAACTGCCGCGGCGATCTATCTCCAGGATGTTCGCCTGTTTTCGTGCCGCCAACTGGATTTCATCCTGCACCACGCCAGTGGGCCACAGCAGACGGAGCACGTCCACGGTGCTTTGGCCGTTGAGTCCAGCGGTGATCTCCGGCGAATTTTGTCCCAGGTAACCCGAGCTTCCCTGCACCTCCCATTTCTGGTGAACTGCGCCGGCGAATACTTCGACTTTGGCGCCGATGGCGCTCTTGTTATCGTTTAAACCTTTGAGCGCGATGCGCAGCCAGTTATTACGGCTGCCGCCCTGGTTGCGCAACAGCACAACCGGGCCATGATTTTGGGTGATGAGTAGATCGGTGGCGCCATCGCCGTCGTAATCCCAGGTCACCAGCGCGCGCGGATCGTGCAGTTGAATTTTGTCCAGGCCGACCTCGGCGGTCACGTCTTTGAATCCATTCGGGCCGAGGTTGCGGAAGAGGCGAACCTCGCCGCGGCCATCGTCGGTTTCGCCCACGGCGGCCAGATCAATCCAGCCGTCGTTATCAAAGTCGAGTGCGGCCAAACCCCATCCCCGTGCCCAATTCAGCTTGGGCAGCTGCACCGGCTCAAAGCTCTTGCCCTCGGCATTGCGCCACAAACTAAGACCGGGCGCGCTCCAATGGGTAAACGCGAGATCCATCCAGCCATCTTTGTTGTAGTCGAGAACCGCGACCCCCGCCGCAGGGGGCGGCATGGCGCCGCTCCATGAGCCCAGGGTTGAAAACTTTCCCTCACGCGGATTCAAGAAGATCGTCGGCGGCTTCTCCGGCGATGTGACTACCAGGTCTATTGCGCGATCGTTATTAAGATCGGTGCTCACTGCGCCGAGGCTGAATCCAGGCCCTTGCAAACCAGTTTCTCCGGTGACATCGGTGAAGGTCTGGTTGCCGTTGTTACGAAGAAGAATATTGCTCTGTTCCCCTTCCTGGCCGCGCTTTTTGCCGCTCTTATTGGCAACGTCCACACCGCGCGTGATGTAGAGGTCAAGGTCACCGTCATGATCGTAGTCAATGAAAGTCATGCCCAGCGGCAGTCCGTTCACCCGAACCTCGCTGGATTGAGTCACGTCGCGGAACTTGCCATCTTTTTCGTTGTGATATAGCGCAACACGACCGTTGAAGCCGATGGCAAGATCGGTGAAACCATCGTTGTCGTAATCTCCTGCCGCGCATGCGATTGCGTGAGCGTTGGGGTCAAGTCCTGCGGCCTTGGTCACATCCGCAAAGCGCCCATCGCCAAGGTTGCGGTATAAGGCCATCCCCCCCTGCGGGCCGCCATCGGCAATAAAGAGGTCGGGATGGCCGTCGCCGTCGAAGTCAAAAACACACGCTCCCGGCGGCAGAAAAGTTGAAGCACGGTCGAGGCTTGGTTTTTCCTGGCCGGCAGATGAACTCCCCAAACCGGCATGGGCGCTGACATCAACGAGGCGGACCGGGATGGCGGGCGGGACGGGCTCGGGAGTCGCTGAAGAAGTGGCTGCCAGCGACAGTGGGCCTTGTTCGCCATAGGCCACGCTCATCGGAGTTCCCAGTTTTATTTTCGTGATCTGCTGGAAGCGCGCCAGGTGCTCGCGGGCGTGCGCCAGATCTCCGGATTGCTGGTACGCCCGTGCAAGGCCGAACTCCGCCGAGGCATGATAAGTATTCAGCTTCAGCGCTTGCTGGAAAGCGGCGATCGCCTGTGGATACTGTTTCAACTGCATGCGCACGGAACCGAGAAAATAGAAGGAGTCGGCGTCGGTACGATCGAGTTTCGTGACGTGCTCAAAGGCATCTGCCGCGGGCTCTGCCTGGCCTTCACTCTTGTAGAGCAGGCCCAGGTTGTACCAGGCGCGGACGTTTTGCGGATCGTGTTTCACGATGTCCAGCAGGATGGCGGTGGCTTGTTCCATGCGTTGCAAATTCAACAGAGCGATTGCTTGATTGAGGCGTGCGATGGTTAATCGAGGCTGCAGCGCATACGCCCGCCGAAAATATCCGAGCGCCTTTTCGAACTGCTGCTGGTTCATATATCCGACGCCGAGATTATTCAGGCTATCGGCTTGAGCGGCTCGCGATGTGGCGGGGGAGGTTGACGCGGATTGTTTGGGTATTTTTGGGGAGGCACGTTTAGTTTGGCCGACAAGGGTCAGTGCGGCTAGCGCAAAAAGAACCATCAGCACCAGAAGAAAAGCAACGCGTCGCGGGGATTTCAAATTCACCATGAGCCGTGGATATTTCGTTCGAGGTGAGCGGCAACAGCTTACCAACTATTGCGATCTTTTGGAAAAAGATCGTGATGCGCTGAGACCTTTGCCTTCCTGAATGGTGACCGTCTGATCGGCGGCCACGTTCGTGAGCTTGTCAACCTGTCCGCTCGGCCAAGTCACCTCTATCGAATCAACCTTGGTTCGCGTCCCCAAGCCGAAAGTCAAAACCAGCTCACTTTGCGAGAGATAACTGGAGCCGCTGCGCAACATTTGCCACTGCTTCTCATCCCCGGCAACAATCCGCACAACTGCACCAATACCGTCGCGGTTGGATTTTGTCCCTGTTAGGCGGATGCGCAAACTGTGGTTCGTGGCCCCGTCGTTACGGAACAAGTAGGTGCGGCCGCCGTTAGTCGTCATGAGAAGGTCGAGGTCACCGTCATTGTCAATATCGGCATACGCGGCCGCACGACCGACTTTGGGAGAGCTGAATGCTGGTCCGAGAGAACTGGTCACCTCCTCGAACCGGTGGTTTCCAAGATTGCGAAAAAGATGTGGCGGCTCGGCGTATTTCACACGCTTCTGCACGCGCTCAATTTCATTCTCAATGTGGCCGTCGGCGACGAAGATGTCGGGCCAGCCGTCGAGGTCGTAGTCGAAGAAGAAGCATCCGAAACCCAGGGTGAGCAACGAGGCGCGACCGACTTCCGATCGCGGCGCTTCGTCCACGAACAGGCCATTTCCTTCGTTGTGATAAAGAGAAACCATTTGGTTGGCAAAGTTGGTGATGAGAATACTCGGCCGCCCGGAGCGGTCGTAGTCGGCGGCATCTGCCCCCATGCCAGCACGCGCCACACCGTCTTCGCTGAAGGCCACGCCGGCAGGCAGTGCGCGTTCTTCGAAACTACCGTTCTGCTTGTTCAGGTAGAGCTTGTTGGGTTGCGTGTCGTTGGCGATCAGAATATCCGGCCAGCCATCCTGGTTGTAATCAAGAATGGCCAAGCCAAGGCTCTTCGACGTGGGATCAAAAAAGCCCGCCTTCTGGGTAGCGTCTTCAAACTTGCCATTCCCGAGGTTGTGCCAGAGGCGGACGGAGTCGCCCTTGTACGACTCCGGCGTGCAATAGGACTTGTGAGTGCCATCAAGAGTACAGAACAAATCGTTCTGCTGCGACCACTGGACGTAGTTCGCGACAACCAGGTCGAGCCGCCCGTCGCGATCATAATCCACCCATGCCGCGCTGGTGCTGAATTGGTTCGGGCCCAACAATCCGGCGGCCTTGGTTGCGTCCGTGAAAGTGCCATTGCCGTTGTTGTGAAACAACCGGCTCTGGCCAAGGGCGGTGACAAAAATATCGTCATAGCCGTCGTTGTCGTAATCGCCGATCGCAACCCCCATGCCGAACATCTCGACTGCCAGGCCGGCCTTCGCAGTGACGTCGGTAAACGTACCGTTGTGGTTGTTGTGAAAGAGCTTCAGCGTGGAATGGTGAATATGGTGGCCGGGCCAATCCTGGCCGTTGATCAGGAGAATGTCCGGCCAGCCGTCGTTGTCGTAATCAATGAACGCGCATCCCGGACCCATTGTCTCCGGCAGATATTTCTTTCCGAAGGCGCCGTTGTTGTGGGTGAAGTGAATGCCCGCGGCTTGGGTGATATCGTGAAAGCGGATGTTGGAGTTCTGGGCAACGAGGGGAGTGGCAAGCGTAAAGATTGCAAGCCCCAATAGAACGACCCCCGATGCCGATCGTGCCACCGTGGAAGCGCACGGCTTCAGCCGTGCGATAAGCCGCCCCAAATCTTGGGCTTTAGCCCCTGACGATGAAAAAGAAGATTGGGCCTGCTCGTTCTCTTCCCGATATTTCCTCCGGCCAGCCCCCGATACCGATTGCACCACCGTGGAAGCGCACGGCTTCATCGCACCCCCGTGGAGGCGCACGGCTTCAGCCGTGCGATAAAGCCGCCCCAAATGTTGGGCTTTAGCCCCTGAGAAGAAAATCACCGGCCCGCTCCTGATGCGGCCGACGTTCTCAACCCACCTGGTTTTGCTTTTAAAGCCGCTAGCGGCACCGAGACATGCTCGTGAATCGGCTGCCGCTCGTTGTTGTCTTCCGGGTGCAAGCGCCGATAGGGTCCGGTGATTGTCTGCGCAGCCTCGTCTGCCTTGAAGCGCAGATAGCGTAGCTGGTGCTCGCGTGCCTGTTTGGCGTCACCCATTCCCGTGTAACAAAGCATTAGGTTGTAGTGCGCCTGCAAATCCTCGGGATCAACCGACAACACTGCCTGGAACTGCTTCACCGCGTCGCCATAGCGGCGTTGTAGAAACAAAATTCGCCCCAAGTCATTGCGCGCGACGCGGTCACGCGGATATTGCTCGAGCACGGTCCGTAGATGCTGGGCTGCTTCTTCATAGCGACCATCATTTCGCAGCACCTTGGCGTAAAAGAAGTTTGCGCGTGCGAGATTGGGAGCAAGGGCGAGTGCTTTCTCGAGCACCACTCGGGCACGTTCCATGTCGCCTTCCTGCTGGGCCACTCTTCCGATGTTGACCCAACCGTCTGGATTTTTAGGATCAATCTGCGTGATTTTCTCGAACCCGGCGGCAGCGCCTTTCAAATCTCCTTGCAGCAGTAGGCCGATCCCGTAATCGTTCCAGCGCGTCCAATCTGCTGCCTGGAGTTCTACCTTGGGCTGCGGCGTGGGTGCTGCCCGGGGCGCGACCTGCAACGTAACTTCGTCTTCGGCCACGGGCACGATGGGCAGGTCAGGAATTTCCTGTTGTTTGGCGGAGACGTCTCGCACCGGGCCTTTGATCGAATAGTGTGTGTCGTCGTATTCAGGCGTGGTAAGCGGGTGTTGCGGATCAGAGACTTTGGACTGCTTGGGATCGGGCACACCAGCAAACGCGAATTGCGTGTTCCACCAGGCGAACTTGCGATAGCACAGCCGGGCCTGCAGTTTGATCTTGTCGCCCGCATTATCAGGAATGTGTAGGCGAAAGTGAGCGGTATCAGCCGCGCCCGGCGGAATCAAGTGGACGTAAACCAGCGACCTGGTGGCCCAGGCATTACGCTTATTGATGGGATTGCCGTGCGCGTCCACCTGCAAGGAGCGATAGAAGTGCGCTCCAGCTTCGACCGGGCCCTTGCCGTTGTCTTCCACCATCCCGCTCCAGAACAGCGTCTGCCCGCGATCATCGGTGGCCTTCAGTTCCAGCCAGACATCGTAAGCATCAACCGTTCCGCCGGGGAAAAAGTGTCCCACCTTGCGCGTGCGGACCACCGTGTCCACCAGCACATCATCGCCGCGGCGAACCACCGCCTGAACGCGGTTAAGCGGCGCAGTAACCGGAGCGGCGGCGCCTGACTCACCTTTGGTTGGCTTGGCCTCCGCTTCCTCACCTACTGCAAAAGTTGTCGCCAGTTCGGCCTGGGGAGCCATGGTCGCTTCGGCTTTGGAGCGCGCGGGCGAGACTGCGAAGATATCCACGCTCATGGCGTTGTTTTTCAGGAAATTTTCTGTGAGCTTGAGCTGTGCGGCATCTTCATTGGCGGTGGGAAGCGCAGTGTTGGCGGCAGGAAATCGGTGGGAGTGCACAAACCCAGCGATATTGCCCGCGTCCTTGGAGGCGGCGAGCGGCATATGGCAATCGGCGCATTGCTGCGGCTTGGCGGGATAGTAAAACGACCGGGCTCCCTGGCCGGAGACGCCGCTGGCCTGCCAATTGTCGTACTCGTTGAAGCCGCGGATCCAGCGATAATGATTCACCGGCACGTCGAGATGGACTTTGTGGCAACTAGAGCAGAATTCGGCGGTCTGCTGCCGCATAAATGGCTTCAGAAACACTCTGCGGTGCGGTTCCGGATTCAAGTTGACCAGGAAATCATGGACACGGCGAGCGAGCGGATTCTTCGTAGCCGCCAGTTCGTGAAGCTTGGGGTATTCCAAGTAGAAGTCGCCCTGACCCATGGTGCTTTTGACCTGCGCGATGGAGTGGCACATCATGCAGCCCAGTCCTGCCTGGGCTTCCGGAGTATGGATGATCTGCCGGATCGGCGTATCCATCATCCCGCTGTAGAGCACCGCCGGGTCATGGCAGCCGCCGCACCACTTTGAAGGCCGCGTGCCGACTACGTCCTGCATATATTCAATGCTCTTGCGATACCACTGATTGTTGAAGGAAGAAAAATGGTGGGCCGAGCTGTACCACTGGTTGTAGATATCTTCATGGCAGCGCTTGCAGGAATCCGACTCCATGAAGAACTTGCTGGGAATCTTTCCCCCACCCTTGACCTGGGCTGAACTGGGAAAGAAGGCACCCTGGGGGCCGTCGCCCTCAGCGTCCATGCTGGCGGGAGGAATGTCCGGATTCTGAATCCGCGCGCTCCGCTGCCAGACCGCTGTGCGGGTGTACCAAGCCGCAGCGCCCAGCCCAGCGAGCAACGCGAGCACCGCGATACTGCGTACCACTGTTGCTGCCGGAACATTACGTAGCCAGCCGCGACGGCCGCCCCAATCAGCCAGCAGAAAGCCCACTCCCGCGGTGCACAGCACAATGTGGAGATACAGCCGGTTCCAGTCGCTGCGTGGGGTGCCGGTATAAATAAGGACCAAACCCAGCGCAGCGCCAGCCACAAGCAGCGCCCAGCCAAGCCGAGCAATCGCGGTTTCCTGACGCAACTTCCGCCACACCGTAATAGCCAGGACAATGCTGGTCAGCAGTCCCACCACGACGTGCAAGACCACGACTCCGGCATAAAAGATGTTGGGCTGCGGCCACGCAAAGAGATAAACCGCCGAACAGAACAGTAGAGCGAGGAGTACGGTCAGCAGTTTGTGAAAGCGAGGCCTCTCGGGGAGTGACATTGGACCAGATAAACTTAAATGGCTTACACCCAACTTGCTCCGCGCCTTCTGGATGTTGGGGAGACGGGACAGCTTAGCTGTTTTGAGGTGGTTGTGTCGAGGGCCGGGGTGGCTGGCCACCGGCAGGAATGTGGTTCAGCCTAACGGTATCCGCCCTGCTTGGCCGCCATTGCGCGGGCTTTCGTACGATGCCCATTGGCAGGAACCGTCCGTCCCTTCTCGGATTGAGTGGTTACCCAGTTCTTCAGTTCGCGACGGTCGCGTGGCGCAAGCTCCAGGAGTTGAATGCCAGCCCGGCCTTGGGTATCAGCCCAAGTAATTTCGCCTTTAGCTTCGATCAAGGTTCCTGGAAAAAGAAGTCGTACCTGCACGGGACCGGCTGCAGAGATTGGGCCAGCGGCCTGGATCGCCACTCCCCTTTCATTCACGTCGATAAGCAGGGCGGGAGAGGGCGACTCTTTGTCCCAACTGATATATGCCAGCGCCTCCATGCGATGGCGCGCCAACTCGCGGCGCTCCGGACGCATGAACCCGCGTGCCGCGCGCAAAGCTCGGCCTACCTGTTCCCCGGTCAGCGGTTTGTAAAGCACAAAGTTGGCGCCTAATTCGAAAGCGCTGCCGGTTGCGGTGCAGCGGCTGATGGCGGCAAAGATTACTGATTTCTGATGGGTTGATGTCATACGAGCTGACGCCAACAGTTGGGCCGCGCCGCGGGTATCGAAATCGAGCACGACTGCGCCGAAATGGCGGCGCTCCATCTGATCCAGTGCGTGTTGCGGCTCGGAGCAGATTTCGCTGGCAATGTGCAACTCCTCAAGCACCGCGCCCAAGGCGCGAATCGAAGGCTGGTGCCGCGAGACCACTAAACATTCAAGAGGCATGATTGCGCTCGACATGATGGCGCAACAGTACGGCCCTTCGCGATTACGGTAAAGTCTCGTAGGTAATAAGGCGAGGTTACGCGCCGCGTGGCGTTGTGGAACGCTCTCCCTGCGACTAACAGAAGATGGCTTGCAGAAACTACCTATTACCTCCGTTACCTTGCCTGAAATTTGAGCGACCGCTAGGATTCGCTGCAGTGGACGGGCTGGAATGCCAGTGATTGGCGTCAGCGCCTCTGGATTTGAGGCTACCGTCATCGAGAATTCGAGAGTTGAAGTCAACGAGTTTGGCGAGTACCTCGGGGGAGGGTGCGAGCCAAGGGGAGCGACGGGCAACCGTCGCTCCCCTCTTAATTTCTGCGCCAAATTTCACTGCCGATGCGCGGTTGTAGCAAACCATTTTTGCGATAAGCTAACCTCCACGGTCCGGAAGTCCCATGTCCTCCCCTGCCTTTACGCGCACCATTTTCCACCTGGACATGGACGCCTTCTTTGTCTCGGTTGAGGAGCTGTTTGATCCCGGGTTGAAGGGCAAAGCGGTCGTTGTGGGGGGTCAGCGGGACGAACGCGGCGTGGTCTCTGCGGCGTCGTACGAGGCGCGCAAGTTCGGAGTGCATTCGGCCATGCCGTTGCGCACGGCCGCGCGGCTCGCGCCCCATGCCATCTTTGTTGATGGCCATCCCCAGAGGTATCGCGAATACTCCGACCGAGTTTACGGCGTGCTGCAGCACTTCTCCCCCAAAGTAGAGATGGTCTCGATTGATGAGGCCTATCTCGACATGACCGGCACCGAACGTCTTCATGGACCGCCTTTGCGGGCGGCGGCGAACCTGCATCAGGCGATTCAGGCGGAAACAAAATTGAACTGCTCGATTGGCATCGCAACCTCCCGACTGGTGGCAAAGGTCTCTTCCGATCAAGCCAAGCCCAACGGTGTGCTCTGGGTCTTGCCCGAAAACGAGGCGCGCTTTCTGTCGCCACTGGAGATTCGGCGTATCCCGGGAGTCGGCAAGGTAACGGAGCAAAGCCTGCATGGGCTTGGCATTCGCACCGTCGGCGATCTCAGTCGCTTCGATGAAAATTTTCTGCAAGAGCGCTTTGGCAAATGGGGATTGGCACTGGCCGGCAAGGCGCGCGGCGAAGACGCCGGAGGCTGGTTCGATTCCGAGGTGGGCGCCGACGAAGATCCCAAATCTATCAGCCACGAACATACCTTCTCTGTGGATACCGCCGATCCGCAGGTTTTGGAATCCACCCTGGCACGCTTGACGGAGATGGTGGCGCGACGGCTGCGCGAGGCAAAGCTGCACGCTCGAACCATTCAACTCAAGTTGCGTTACTCCGACTTCAGCACCTATACGCGGGCGCATTCTTTGCCGCACTCGACGCAACTTGATACAGAAATTCTCGAGCAGGTGCGCGGGCTTTTCCGTGCAAACTGGCGAAAGGGAGCGGCGGTGCGGCTCCTGGGAGTGCAGGTCTCTTCCTTCGGCGACTCTGAAGGCCAGCTGGACCTGCTCGATGGCGAGCGCAATCAGCGCTGGCGGCAAGCACTCTCCGCCGCGGACCACCTGCGCGATAAATATGGCGAATCGGCGGTGTCGCTTGGCGGCGGCCTGAAGGCGCGTTTCCGCGAGCGTGTGCACGAGAACCCTGCGGGTTTGCCCGGCAAAAAACCGAAAGGCCAATGAACACCCGGACGAGCGTGGCCTGGCGAAGCACTCGCTTGACACTCTCTGTCATTCCGCAAACCGCATTTCGCTCACGTTACCAACGGCAGAAACAGTCGACCTCCGAGAAGCTCATCCAATCAGTCACTTACGCCCTCCCGGAGATTGGTACCCCAACTGCACTCTCCACTTCCGGTGTAAGTCGTTGAGTACTTCGGAGCGAGGAACCAAATGTCCGCGTTGCAATCCGTGCAGCAATACTCCACTACTCGTCGTTTCCCGCGCTACGTGGTTGATCGGTCCGTGAGCGCGCTGCTGCAGTGGGAAGGCTCTCCCTATCTGACGCTTGCCGGACGCTGCCGGGTGATGAGCGAAGGCGGCATGGGAATCGTACTGCCGCAGCAGCTGAACATTGGACAAGTAGTGTTTCTGGAGTTGGCAAATGCACTGCGCGTCTATGGGGCAGTTCGCAATCTGCATGGATTCACCCACGGCTTCGAATTCGTTCTGCTGCGAGATGCGCAGCGGAGCTCGATTCGACGCCTGTGCGGCTCGTGGAGCACATTGTAAGGCCGCGTAATTGCGGAATCGGGTAATTTGACAGCCGATGTCATCCACCCCAGCCCCGCAGGGGCGGAACAGAATTTAGCCCAGCGCGTAAGCGCTGGGTAGACCGCCACAATTAACCCGAGCCCCGGAGGGGCGACACCCAACCGCTACTTCGCCTCGGCGCGTCGCTCGGCGCGCATATCACGCTTATTCATGCAGGCGATCTGGAGCGCGAAGAGCATGAGCGAGGCGGTTTTCGGATTCAGCTTGTTTCTAAGGAGCTCCCGCAGGATCTGCATCAGCGCAAACTGGATAGAAATGGCGTCCTCCAGGATGGGAAATTCAGTCATCTCCTCCAACGTGCGAAACCCGCGTGCACGGGCGGAGCGGGTAAACGAGCCCCGGCCGGGGTCGTGGAAGTAGCAGAATTTCTTGGTACGGAGCGCGGGCGAGCCGCACGGCACGCCATTGGGCTTGATGTGCTGGCAACTGGGAATTACGACCTCTGGCATAGTCTCCTTCTTTCTTCCTTCAAGCATTTACTTCAAGCAAAAAAAACAGAGGGCACGATCGACGGGCAGGCGGTTGGGAATGGCAACCAACGTGTGACGCATACCCCCCACCCCCCTCCCCTGTCGCCGCAGTGGAATCAAAGATTTGGAGCATGGTCGGGGTGTAAATCTTTGGATCGAGAGCGCTTGCTGGAAAACCTTGAGCGACAAGCAGTTAGTCTTTTCCAAAAATAGGTACACGAGCAACGTAGCGATTTGCGTGGATATTGTGCAAGGGAAAACTTCACTGAACAGTTTGCGCTTGAGCTTTATCTTCGGCGGGGAGTCCCAAATCGGGAAGGCCCTTGACAACCTTCATGGTTTCCAAGCTGATAGTGATCACTTGGCCGATCAAGCGGACGATATATTCGGGATCATCAACTCGGTTCGGGTCATTCACAATGCCGCTACGCTGGTCGGTGCTGACCTGATACTGATCAATGATCCATTCCAAGGCTGAGCGGTTTCCGAGGCGGTACTCGAACGCTTCCGAAGGAATACCCCTCAAAGTCAGGAACCGGTTGTAGAAGACAGATGTTTTGTCGCGACTTAGCCGCATTTTTTCAACACGCCAGTCGAGTTTTTCTCCTGGCTTTTCCATCTTTTCTAGCGGATATTCTTTCTGCTTTTGGTAATTAATATGCAGGCCAGCCAGGCGCTCGCCTGCATTGGAGAAGGCATTGAAGTCAGGCGCAAAGGGGATATGGGGCAGTTCTCGTTTTAGATTCGCTTGGTAGCGCTCGCGATATGCTGGATGATGCAGAATGGCATAAACATAATAAAAGATTTGCCATTTGTTGATTGAAGCGTTGTAGTGGGAACGGAACTGGTCCAGTGCCCAGTCCGTGATGTTCTCCCGGCGGTTACCGCCACTTTCAGCATAGGTATAGAAGGGAAAGCACTGTGCTTTCTCGAATGCGAAATCTAGTGCCGGAATGCGAGCCGTTACAAAACAGCTGTATCCCATACGGTTGCCAATGCCGGGCAAACAGATAGCCCGGTTCTCTTGCTCCGAGTTCTCGTCAGGAAAAATGGTCGGGAACTGATAGACACTGTTGTTGAGTAACCTGTCAAAATAGAAGGTGCATTCGGTGAAAGGGCGGTACAATGCCCTCCTGATCCGAGTCGTAGTGTACTCAGCAAGCTCGCCGCGCTTAGCAGCAGCTTTTAGATCCCCACTCCAACCGATGCGTCTTGGATCGGGGTCCAGAAACTCATCGATATTCTTTGGTTGAGGATTCGCATGGCGGAGCCGAATGACTTCCCGATTATAGTTTTCGACCATGCGCTGCATGTTTGCTTCTAGATTACTACGCGAAAAATTGTAGACCCACGCGTCGCGGTTGGTTTTTACGCCGTTGCTAAATACGCCATATATTGTGCGCCCTTCGTCGGAAAATTTGGTTTCTTTATTTCCGAGGGGCAGGAACAAGCCGAACTCTTTCCGCAGCCCGGTCGTAAGCCAGTTGAACTTCGAGTCCGGTACAATTCGGCTCCAGTCAATGCGTGCCCTGGCTCCTGCGGCATCGAGAAAATTGTATTTTTGCTCTTTACGCCACCATTCGTCCACTCGGGCGTACCATAATTCATGTTCCTGACTCGCGGACATTTTGTGTCGTATGAACAAGCTAATTCCTACACCGACCTGGATTCCGAACACGTTGTTTATCGTTCCCGAGAGCTTGGGGTTCTTTCTAACGTTTCCGCCCAAGTCAAGAAGATATATCGAGCTGAAATCCTGGGCCAGGTGTTTGCGCATTCCATCAAAGGCAGCTTGATCTATGAAGCTGTTATTGGTCACAAATGCCACGATCCCCTCTTCGCCGATGCGGTCAGATGCCCAGCGTATTGCCTTTACATATGGGTCATTGACCGCGATGGTAAGACCTGCCTTGGAATCTTTCCGGTACGTGGAAGATATTTTGGCATCCAGCGTGCGATATTTTCTATTTTTGTTGTTATCGTTTTCGTCCACCTGCCAGGCGTTATAAGGCGGATTGCCCAGAATGACAAAAATCGGAGATTCTTTCTGTCGCCTCACGCGTACTGCATTTTCGGCGGTCATAAATCCGAGCGATGGCTGCTCTGGCTCAGCAAGCTCGAATGTGTCCACAAGACAGATTCCAGGAAATGGCTTGTACTCACCTATGCGCTCCAAATATTCGTGTTCGATATTCATGCTGGCAAGATAGTAAGGCAAAAGCATGACCTCATTGCAGTGGAGTTCATTTCCGTACTTATGCGGCAGGGCGGAGGTCTTAATTTCCTTCATCACGCGCATGATGAAATTGCCAGTGCCCACGAATGGGTCGAGAATATGTACTTCCTTGTCGCTTAAGGAGCGGCCAAATTCCTTCTGCAGGATTTCCTCGACACTACGCACCATAAAATTAACGATGGGTTGCGGCGTATAGACAATTCCATGGGTATCTGCTTCTTTAGGCGAATAGCCCTGGAAAAAGCGCTCGTAGACCGTGTTCAAGAACGTTTGTTTTTCCGAGTAGTCCTTGGCATCTTGGGCGTTTAGTTCGATGGCCTTGTAAAAACGATCAAGGTCGCGCAGGAATGCATCCCGGTTGAAAGCCCGCGCGGTGAGGGTGTATATGACTTTTTCAATCTCGACGGCGATGACATTGCGGCGCGTAAAATCAGGATTATCGAAAATTTTGCGGAAGATGCGTTCCGTGAGAAGGTGCTGGATGAGCATTCCTTCAACTGCATCTTTGCTGAGGTTGGGATTGATTGTTTGGCGGCAGAGTTCATAAAAAGCATCAAAGCTCTCGACGAACGCTAGATTGGTACGCCTTTCCCTTTCGATGAGTGCTTTTGCAGCGTCTCCAATCTCAGGCAGCCGAGATGAAAAATCTTGAACCGCGTCCTCCCATTCCTGATGGTGGGGCTCGCGGTAGTCGAAGAACTGTTTAAGAACATCGACCAACGCCTGCGGACGTGATATATCTTCGTCGAGTTTGCGAACACCGCCCTGCCAGAGAATGGCGCGCTCGGGCGCTTGGAATAGCATGTTTGTTCGTGGGTAACCGAGCTCGAGCTTCCTTTGCGCCTCCTTGGCGAGGTCGTCATGTTCGTCCTTGGCTTCCCAGTAGCCACGGGCAAGACGGAATGTGTCGAGCAGGGCGCCGTCAACCCGAAGCGGTGACGCCTTTGGCCGCTTGAATAAGTATTCCGGAACTAGTGTCCAGTCAAACTGACGGGCGCACTTCTCCAGTAGGGCACCGAAGGCGGAGCGAACTGCCATTTCGTGGTCGACGTACAGATGTCCATATTGACCAAGGGCGGCGTAATAATCTTTAACCGGCTTGTGGTTGGGCTTGAG
Source organism: Terriglobales bacterium (assembly GCA_035651655.1). Classification (NCBI taxonomy): domain Bacteria; kingdom Pseudomonadati; phylum Acidobacteriota; class Terriglobia; order Terriglobales; species Terriglobales bacterium. Next base: position 102,596 of record DASRFG010000035.1, on the reverse strand, counting down.
ATTCAGGTGTTGCATATTAGATGGTGGGCACAGTCTAGCATTGGAATAGGGCGCGGGGGTTGTTTTAAGGATTCCGTTCCGGTTCTAGTGGTCAGGTGTTAGCTGGGCGGCTCGTTGGAGCTAAACGCAAGGTCCTGACGTTCGGCGCTCTTCTTTTTTAGTCGCGCCTCACTCAGGATGACAGGGTGTTAGCAGTTGGGCAAAACGCGTGCAGAAGTCCGTAACCGGAGGACTTACGTGTATCGCTAGTCACCGGCTCTTGCCTGTGGCTGCCAGTCGGCAAACACCCTAGCCACTTCTTCAGCCCAGCACTTCTCAGGGTCATCTACGTTCCGCCCGAGCTCCCGTGCTAGCGCGAAAAATCCTCGACCGGGATGGCCGTCCGACTTGTGAACTACAATCGCAGTTATCATGCCACGGCCCGCAGCATCTTCCTCGAACGACAACTGTCCGAGAAAGTTTCGAAACTCCGTACCGTGCGGGTCGAAGGAGATACGGTGCAGCTCAGCAGCGAATTCACCGTATTGGATCATAACGCCGCCGCGCGCTCTGAGGATGAGAATCGCGAGGCCTTCCTTCTTGGCAGCGTCCCACAATTCTCTTGGGTACCCAAACGTTGCATTTAGATCCGATGTAATCATGCGATCACCGGGTGACTTCGACGGATGTCGCCACCATCCTGATGCCAAATTATCTTACTCCTAGCTCGGGCGGCTTGCGAGAAAGGGCTGCGATCCTCCGCTGCTTTTTGTAAACCGTAGGTGTAGGTCCCTGGACGGGCGTTGCCCAGCTGGAATTTCCCTCTCCACTCCACTTTCCCCTTGCTTAATATCCCGCGATTTCTCCAGACTACTTCTGTGCTCTGCTTGCGAGCACCGTCAGTTTTCTAGACCACTTTTTTGTAGACCACAGGGGATAGGTTCCGCAATGCAATTGCCAAAGTCGGTGCCACGTTGTTCTCACAAACACATCAATGGACTGCGCTGCGGGTCGCCCGCGATGCGCGGCAAACTCTACTGCCACTTCCACCAGAGTTTCCGCCAACGTCCGCGCCGTCGCACGAGCGCTCGTCCTGTAGGCACTATTCAGCACCCCATTATTCAGCACCCCATTGCACTGCCGCCGCTGGAGGACGCTGCCGCCGTCCAGGTCAGCCTGATGCGCGTGCTCGAAGCCATCACCACCGATGCCCTCACCGAGCGCAAAGCCGGCCTCATGCTTTACGCCCTGCAAACTGCTGCCCACAATCTGAAGCAGATCCAGCCCGACGTCGCCGAAGCCTTGGTTCGCCAGGACTATCCTGAGACTGCTGGTGAGCTGCTCTCCATCAAGCAACACGAAGAGTTGAACGCCAACGGCGGTAGCCTGGTTTCCGTCCTGCTCAAACGCCTCGACTTGGTGGAGGAGGACGACCCGCCGATCTAGCCTTGGAGCAGAGGCCCCCAACCGCCTGCGATAAACTACAGGCGCGCCCGCGCTGGTATGAGCGGCGGACGCTGAGAGCGAGCGATGAAATATCGGCAACTGGGCAGGACGGGGCTCGAGGTGAGCGAGATTGGTTACGGCGCCTGGGGAATTGGGAAGAGCGAGTGGATGGGCGCCGAGGATGAAGTCTCCCTCAAGTCGCTGAAAGCGGCGCGCGATGCCGGGGTGAATTTTTTCGACACGGCACTGGCCTATGGCATGGGCCACAGCGAACAACTTCTGGCGCGTGCATTCGGAAAATCCAAGGACGTGGTTATTGCCAGCAAAGTGCCGCCCAAGAATTTCGTCTGGCCGGCACAACGAGGCACCCCGCTGGAGGAAGTTTTTCCAAAAGAGTACGTCCTCTCCTGCCTGGATAAGACCCTAAAGAACCTGGGACGCGAACACGTGGATGTGTACCAATTCCACGTGTGGACCGACGAGTGGGCGAAAGAACAAGAGTGGCTGGACACGGCCCGCGAGATCAAGAGCTCGGGCAAGGCCAGGTTCGTAGGGATATCCATCAATGATCACCAGCCCGACAACTCGCTGAAAGGTCTTGAGACCGGACTCCTTGATACGGTGCAGGTGATTTACAACATTTTCGATCAGGCTCCTGAAGACAAGCTGCTTCCCTACTGCCAAAAGAACAAGATTGGGGTGATCGCCCGTGTGCCCTTCGACGAGGGCAGCCTAACGGGCAAGATTCGGCCGGAGACGAAGTTTCCGGAGGGCGACTTTCGGCACCAGTATTTTGGGGGAGACCGCAAGCAACAAGTATGGGAGCGCGTGCAGCGGCTGACGAAAGATCTTGGTATTACTCCGGAGCAGCTGCCGGAGATCGCGTTGCGCTTCTGTCTGAGCCACCCGGCGGTTTCGACGGTGATACCGGGAATGCGTACGCCGGCTCACGTGGGCCCGAATGCCGCGGCGTCGGATGCGGGGCCGCTGCCGCCCGCGGTGCTCCAGAAGGTCCGAAAGTATCGCTGGATCAGGAACTTCTACGAGTAGGGGCGCGGGCGACTGACGACGAGCTTCGGCTGCGTTCCCGAGGTGCGAGAGCCATGGCCTCATCCAGAGCCCGCTTCTCGCCGGCGGTAAGCAATCGAGAGCCGCGCTTGGGTAGGTCTCCCAATTGAAGTGGTCCGACGGCGATGCGCACCAGCCGCAGAACGTCGACGCTGAGATGCGCCAGCAGGCGGCGGATGTGGCGGTTCTTGCCCTCATCGAGCACAATCTCGAGCCAGGTATTGCGCTGGCCGATGCGAATCATACGGGCAGCTTTGACGCGGAGAAAGTCGCGTTGATCGCTGACGCCCTGGCGCAGAGTCGTGAGCAGCCTGGCGTCTGCTATGCCGGCGATCTGCACGTGATAGGTCTTTTCGAGGTGACTCTCCGGCGAGGTGATGCGCGCCGCCCACTCTGAATCGTTGGTCAGCAACAGCAGACCTTCGCTGGCTTTGTCCAGGCGGCCCACGGGCGCGAGCCATGGCAGGTTCGGGGAGAGGAGTGAATAGACGGTGTCGCGGCCTTTTTCGTCGGAAGCGGTCGTGACGACGTTACGGGGTTTGTTAAGCATGAGGTAAGTCTTGGGGCCGGCAGCGATCGGCTGGCCGTCTACTTCGATTGCGTCGTCTTGCAGGTTGACGGGAGTTTCCGGGTCGTGACGGACGGCGTGGTTGAGCTTGACCTTGCCATCGCGAATTAATCGCGCGGCCTGGGCGCGGGAGCAATAACCAAGTTTCGAGATGGCCCGGGCCAGGCCGATCCGTCGCTGAGTGTGGGGGCGCGGCATAGGGTTCCGCTAGAGTGGATTCAGGCTTCGCTTCTCCAGTGAGTCGGTTATTTTCTGGTCCTGTACTCTTCCCTTCCACTGACCTCCGCGGCCCCTCCAAAAACTCACGGCAGAATGCAGGGTGGCGGCCATGTAGAACAGAGCGGTCACGGGCAGCGTCAATGCCCAGAGCGGATGCAGCCGGTAAAACCTTACGAGCGGAAAATATGTGATTGTCATCAGCGCCCACGCTACGGCCGCGAGCAACGCGGGAAGCGGCCGGGTCGCGAATAGCAACGCCGGAGGAAGAAGGTAGGTGATGGTGAGTCCAAGTAGCGCAACCGCGAGCAGCAGAGTCGAATGCCGCAGTTGGCTGAAGGCGTTGCGCGAGATCATGCGGCCGATCGTGCGAAACGAATCATAGGGGCGGATACTTCTGGCAGAATCTGTGAGCCCCAGCCACACCTTGCTGCCGCTGCCTTTTACGGCTCTGGCGAGAGAACAATCGTCAATAATTTCATTGCGAATGGCTTCGAGTCCTCCGGCGCGAGCCAGGGCTTCAGGGCGGATGAGGAGACATCCCCCGGCGGCTCCGGCGGTGGAGCGCTTGGGATCGGCAATCCAAGAAGGCGGGTAAAGCTGAAAGAAAAAATATACGAATGCAGGAATTAGAAGCTTCTCCGCGAAGCTTTGGCAATGCAATTTCACCATGAACGATGCGAGGTCGTAGCCTCCGGCCTGAGCGATCGCCACCAGAGCAGCTACGTTTTCCGGGCGATACACAATGTCGGCATCGGAAAACATGAAGAATGTGGGATTGAGCCGGCAAGCCGCTTCGATTCCCTGCTGCATGGCCCACAACTTTCCCGACCATCCCGGCGGAAGCGGCTGGCCTTGAATGAGGTTGAACGATGCCGGGCCGCCTCCCTGGCTTACAATTTTTTGAGTTGCCTGGCGAGCAATGTGGACGGTGGCGTCAGTGCTGCCATCATCAACCAACAAAATGTGAAGCGAGCGGTTGCAGGTTTGTTCCAGTAACGATACAAGGTTTGGCTCGATGAAGGCGGCTTCATTCCTTGCCGGGATGATGACCGCAACACTAGCTTTGAGTTCCCCGACTCTTTCTGGTGCTTCTACGCCGACCCGCCAGAATCTTCCGCGCCCAACCAGCAGGTAAATCCACATCAGGCAAACCAGCGTTGCTGCTGCCAGGGCGGCCGGCGTAAAAGGTTGCATGGCGAAAAATTACCACGTTTGCAGCGTTGGGACGGCGGCTTACAACTCCGCTCTCAGCGGGAGCAACCTACTTTATAAGACATAACTGGTGCGGTTACGACGCATTTGCAAGGGATTCAGAGACGGAAAAATGAAGAAAAAGAAAAACCATCGAGGCCTGACACCGCAAGCATTCGGGTTATTCAAAGGAGTGTACAGCCGCGTAGCACGACAACTTGGGGTCGACCGTTCGTATGTAAGCCGCGTGGCACAGGGTGAGCGGCGCTCACAGCGGGTGGAAGATGCCCTGAAGGCAGAGCTGCGGCGCATTCAAAAAGAGCTCCGGGTAGTCGGAAAACCGACGACACGCGGGACCAACGGTCACAAACAGAGCGTGCTGGTAGTGGATGATGAGCAAAATATCGCCAATACTATTGCGCAGATTCTTGATGAACACGGATTTAAGACCCAGGTCGCTTATGGCGGGCGGGAGGCGATCCGGCTGGTACTGCAGGATTGTCCAGACACCGTTCTCGCCGATGTGCTCATGCCACAGATGAACGGAATTGAGACCGCAAAGGCGATCCATGAGATGTGTCCCGACGCGCGAATATTGCTGTTTTCGGGCCAATCGGTTACCAGTGAGTTGCTGAAGACGGCGCTGGCACAGGGATATTCCTTTGAGCTGCTACCAAAGCCGATCGAGCCGGACGTGCTTGTGGGCAAGCTACGGGAGTCTTCGTCTGACGCGTCTTCAGTACTGCTGCCAAGCTGAGGTAACCTCTTCATTCACAGCTCTGAACATTCACCGCTCTGAACCAGCGTTGCAGCGGGTATCGGTGCAGTGACTTTTCGTCGAGCGTCATGTTAGAGTCGCAAGACAAACGTCATTAAGAACTATTGCGCACACACAAGTGCGACTTCCGTTAGTTTTTTAGCGGAATGTGGTGTGAAGCATGGGCTCTCACCCAATTTCTGGCGACCAAGGTCCAAGCTGGATGGGAAACGCGCTACCAACCTCGGAGTCGGCCGCACTCCACTCAAGCTGGGCAGCAGTGCCGTATCCGGTAAAGAAGGACCGGCATTCCAGCCACTCTGTGATCGTTGCGCTGCTCGGGGAGGGAAAGGGCCAGCGTCTGCTCGACGTGGGCGCCGCGCAGGGCGATATGGCGCAGGTGCTTACTACACATGGATACGAAGTGACCGCTCTTGAAGGGGATCCGACCCTGGCAGAAATGGCGCGCCGAAAGTGCCATAAGGTTATTGTGGCTGATCTAGACTATTCACTTCCGAATCTGGAGGGACCATTTGACGTGGTGCTGTGCGCGGACGTGCTGGAGCATTTGAAGAATCCGTTGCGGGTGCTTGTAGATTTGCGGCAACAGCTTAAACCGGAAGGGGTTGCAGTGGTTTCCGTGCCCAACGCCGCGCATCTCTGGGTGCGCCTGCAACTCTGCCTGGGAAGATTCGATTATGCGGAAAGAGGCGTGCTCGACCGCACGCACCTGCGCTTTTTCACACTATCTTCATTTAGACGGCTGTTGCGGGAAGCTGGATTGACAGTCCTCAAGCTAACCACGACACCGGCCCCACTGCCTTTAGTAGTGCCCGAACGTTATCATGGGAGAATGTTAGACACGGTGCATGGCATGAGCGCATTTGTGGCCCGACGCTGGAAGACAATGTTCGCCTATCAATTCGTCGCCCTGACGCGCAAGGGAGCCGCGCAATGAATCCGAAGGTTGTGGTGGTGATGCCGGCATACAACGCGGGCCGCACGCTCCGGATGACTTACGAGGAACTCCCCAAAGACCAGGTGCACCTTGTGATCCTGGTGGATGACGGATCAACTGATTCAACGCTGGACATCGCAAGCAAGCTGAATCTGGAAGTTTTTGTCCACAATCGTAATTACGGTTACGGGGCCAATCAGAAGACCTGTTACACAGAAGCCCTCAACGCTGGCGCTGAAATCGTGGTGATGGTGCATCCGGATTATCAGTATGATCCAACGCTTTTGCCGCAAATCATAGACCCAATTTTGAGCGGCAATGCCGATTTGGTGTTGGGGTCGCGACTCAAGCAGGGATCTGCCGTCGGCCAGGGAATGCCTTGGTGGAAGTACATTGCCAACCGCTTTCTGACGAATTTAGAGAACTGGGCGTTTGGACTCAATCATAGCGAGTATCACACCGGATATCGTGCATTCCGACGCGACGTGCTGGAGACGGTGAATTTCCAGATGAACTCGGATGGGTTTGTTTTCGATCAGGAAATCATTGCGCAGGCAGTGGCGGGACAGTTCCGCATTGGCGAGATTGCCGTGCCGGTGCGCTACTTTGCGGAAGCCTCATCGGCCAGCTTTTTTCAGAGCACGATATATGGTCTGAAGATTCTATGGTTGCTGTTTCGTTTTATGCTCCATCGCTCGGGATTACATCGTTCCCGGCAATTCGAAAGCCTTAGGGCGCGTTATCGCCGGCTGTCCAGTGAGGATCCGGCGGCCGCCGCGATGGGGTCTGCGCCGAAATAATCTGAAAACCCGATAAGCTGCGGGAACTTGATCAGACCGGCGTAGCTTTTTTTTGTCTCCGTGCGGCCAGGTATCGCCGCAGGCCCTCTTCCCAGGCCGACATTTTAATTCCGAGTCGAGAGACCTTTTCCTTGCTCAGAACGGAATAGCTGGGACGGCGCACCGGACTGGCGAACTCGGAACTCGAAACCGGCGAGAGCTTGGGCCGCAGCCCTTCCAGTTCGAATATTTTTTGGGCGAACTGGTGCCAGGAACATTCGCCTTCGGCGGTCACGTGGTAGAGCCCATAGGCATCGGTCTTAATAAGCTGGGCCACGGCTTCGGCCAGATCGCCGGTGAAGGTCGGCGTGAGCACCTGATCGCTCACCACACGGATTTCCTCGGCAGCTGCACCTTTCTTCAGCATAGTTTCGACGAAGTTTCCGCCTTTTCCGGCGCTGCCCGCCACGCCATATAAACCGCATGTACGAACTATGAAGTGGCGCTCCCAAGTGAGCGCCAGCATGTACTCGCCCGCCAGCTTGGAGACGCCATACACATTCAGGGGAGAGGGCCGGTCTTCTTCCAGGTAGGGCTGGCGTTTGGCGCCATCGAAAACATAATCAGTGCTGAAGTTGACCAGCACCGCATTGTGGCGGCGGCAAGCGAGCGCCAGATTGCGGGGAGCGATGGAGTTCACAGAAAACGAAGTCTCTGGTTCGGTCTCGCAAACTTCGACTTTGTGGAAGGCGGCGGTGCTGATCACCGCGTCTGGCTGGGCGGAAGAAATCACGTTCTCGATCTTCCCGGTGTCGCGGACGTCGAGATCGTTATGAGTGAATGGTTTGACTGAAGTTCCCTGAGCGGCGAGCGTGCGATTCAGATCTGTACCCAACTGGCCGTTTGCCCCGATCAGCACTACTTTCATCTGAGTTCCCGCATCTGAGTTCCCGTCGTCCTTAATAGGTGAAGCGATCCGAATCTGGCGACTTCAACCACTCCTGCAAAGTCTGGGCCTGCGCGTCTTTGGGAGAGAGCAAGGGTTTCTCGATGGGCCAGGTAATACCCACCTGGGGATCATTCCAGCGAATGCCGGATTCCGCCTTGGGGTTCCACAGGGCGGTGCACTTATACTGGACCTCCGCAAAATCAGACAAAGCACAAAATCCGCGAGCGAAGCCGGGCGGCGCCCAAACCTGCTTCTGGTTGCCGCTCGAGGCGATGACGCCGAACCATTGTCCCAGAGTCGGAGATCCCTTGCGGATGTCCACAGCAATGACGAATGCCTCTCCGTACGTGACGCGCATCAGCTTGCCCATCGGTGGATCCCACTGAAAGTGCAGGCCGCGAATCACGCCTTTGCGCGAACGCGAATGATTGTCCTGCGGAAACTCTGTAGGCAAGCCAAGCTCACGGAACTGGTCGGCGCGAAAACTCTCCAGGAAGAAGCCGCGTTCATCCTCGAAGACCTGGGGAACAAGCACGAGAACGTCGCGCAGTTGCCGTGACTCAACCTGAATTGCCATGGAGAAGAAAAAGAATAGCAGTAGCAGCAAAGCGAGGCAAAGCTTGCAAGAATCAGGCGTGCATCAAACTTTTACTCCCAAGGGGTGGGTTCCGCTAGGCGGATTCGCTCAATGAGAGTGCTTTGTTCTCCGGGTTGCTGAAGCGCTGAAGAAGCTGATTTCCCAAGCGCGCTACTTCTCTCGCAAGCACGTCGAAATCCTGGAAGCGGCTGCGGTGATTGCTGATGGCCACGCGAATGGCAAATTTTCCGTTCAGCAAGGTGGAAGATGGCGCTGCAATGCCCTGCTCTTGCAATTGCAGAAGTATCTCTTGGTTGAGCTCATTAAGCGACGCTTCGCTCAGCCTAGACTCTTTGAAGCGGAAGCAGACTATGTTCAGCGGCGCGGGCGCCAACACCTCAAGCTGAGGAGAGGAGTTCACGAGGCCGACGAGATACTGTGCCTGAGCAACATTTTGCTCCACGAGCCGGGCATACTTTCGGATACCGTGCTCCTTGATTGACATCCAAATCTTCAGCGCACGGAACTGGCGCGAGAGCTCAATTCCATACTCACTGAACCACGTATCACCGGAGGCAAGACCACGTGTGCCATGATTCAAGTAGCTGCTGGCGACAGTGAAGGCATCGTGGTGGGCCTTTGCATGGCGGACGAGGGTGCATCCGCCGTCATACTGCATGTACATCCATTTGTGAAAGTCGAAGGCGAGCGAGTCGCCGCGTTCCATTCCTGTGATCTTAGGAGCCAAGGCAGGAGAAATTGCTGTTATTGCCCCGAAAGCCCCATCCACATGGAACCACATATCTTCGCACTGACAAATGTCGGCGAGAGCGTTGAGATCGTCAATCGCGCCGGTGTTAACGGTTCCGGCGTTGCCGATGATGCAGATGGGCTTAAAGCCGCGGGCTTTGTCGTCGGCAATAGTTTTCTTCAGCTCTGAAAGGTCAATTTCGAATTCCGCGTTCACTGGGACGAGACGCAGGGACTGCCGTCCTAATCCGAGCAAGCCCATGGCTTTGTGCACACTATTGTGGGTTTCAGTTGAGCAATAGATAGTGAGCGGCGGTGCTGCTTGCAGCCCGCGATCATTTACGTCAACTCCTGCCTTGGTGTTTCGCGCCACCGCCAGTCCAACCAGATTGGCCATGGACCCACCGCTCACCAGAATCCCGCTGGCATCAGCGGAGTAGCCGAGCATTTCCTTACACCAGGAGATGACTTGCTCCTCAACCTTCACTGCTGCCTGGGCAGCGCCGTGCACGCTGGAGTTAATGCCACCCAGAAGCATCTCCGCCAGCATCCCACCGACCGTGCCCGTGCCACATACCCATGCCCAGAATCTGGGGTGAATGTTGCCCAGCGGATGGGGGAGGACGTCTCGTACGAAATCTGCATATGCCTGTTCGAGCCCTTCTCCCTCTTGCGGTATGGGCCTTTGAAAATGCTGCGCCAGTTCTGCGGGCAACGGCGCCCAGACTGGCCGTTCGCGAACGCTTTGAAGATAGGCGAACAGGTCGTCCAACATTTCATGGCCCAATTCGCGAACCGGTCCCCAAGCCTGGGGATCGAGTGTTTCCTCTTTAGGACTCATGCGTGCTCCCCAACGATGGCAGAGATCATATCTTCAATTGAGTGCGCCCTTTCGAAGCCGGATTCGTGGAAGACTTCGGCCACTTCCATCTTGTAGTACTCGTACCAGCGCTGGCGTCCTGCGCTCTTGGCTTGCAAATGGCGGGGATCATGCTGCCATTCTTTCAGGCTGATGCGGTCCTTCCACCAGACAATGGTCAGGCGTTCGCCATCTTCCGCCTGGAAGCTCTTTACCGCGATAAAACCGGGATAAGTTCTGACGCGGCGGCTCAGCTCAGCGTCCATGGCAGCGTAATCTTCGCCGGCGGCGGATGTAAGTTTCGAACGGAAGACGATGACGACCATTTTTTCGCCTCCGCGCTGTCTCCTGTTGAAACAGCAGCGAAATTCTTCTGAGTAATAAATAGCAATTGTGATAGGATCGGCACAGATGCAGAAAGCGACTATATCAACCGATACAGATTCGGGCTCCGGGAATCTGCCTCTGTACCTGCAGCTGGCGGGCGACGTTCGCCAGCTTATTGAACGTGGTGTGTTCAAAATTGGAGACCGTCTGCCGTCGGTGCGGGACCTGCGACGAAAATATCGGGTGAGCGCCGCGACCGCCGTGCAGGCCTACGTGTGGCTGGAGCGCGACGGGCTGGTGAAGTCGAGGGAGCGATCGGGGTTCTATGCCGCACAACCGATTGCGTATCCAGAACCGAAGACGAGGCGCGCGCTAGTCTCGCCGGTGGGAGTGGGCATTGGAGTTCAGGTGCTGGACCTGCTGCGCCGGATCAACGATCGCAGCCTGGTTCCGCTGGGGGTAGGCAGTCTTGGGCCCGAGCTTTTGCCGGTGATGCGAGTGAATCGGGCGATACGGCGGGCGGCTGCGCGGTCGCCCTTGCACAGCGCATTTTATGGGACCATCAACGGGGCCGCTGAGCTGCGGCGGCAGATTGCGCGCTTGCAATTTGCCGGAGGGTTTAGTGGCGATCCGGACAACATCGTGGTGACATCTGGCGGGCTTGAGGCGCTAAACCTGGCCCTAAGAGCGGTAGCAAAACCTGGCGAAGTAATAGCAGTTGAGAGCCCGACATACTTTGGAGTACTGCAAGCAGCGGAATCGCTGGGCGTTAAGGTTGTGGAAGTGCCTGCTCATCCGCGCTCGGGAATTGATCTTGACCTGTTGGAACGTGCTATCAAGCAGAACAAGATCAAAGCCGTGATCGTGATGCCGAATTGCCATAATCCGCAAGGAACGGTGATGAGCGATGACGCAAAGGCGGAGCTGGTGGCGCTTACTCATGGTCATAACGTCGCCGTGATTGAAGATGATATTTATGGTGAGCTGGCGTATACCCAAACGCGGCCGCGGACAGCAAAATCTTACGACCGCAAAGGATTGGTCCTGCTTTGCGGATCATTTTCGAAGGTGCTGGCGCCGGGACTACGGGTGGGTTGGATCGAGCCCGGGCAGTTCCGCACGGAAGTCGAGACCTTGAAAAGCATTACCTCATTGGTGACGGCGACGCTGCCGCAGCTGGCGATCGCGGAGTTGCTGGAGAGCGGATTCTACGAGCGTTATGTCCGCCGCTTACGAATTCGGCTGGCCGACCGCGTCTCGCGCTATGTGAGCGCTATCACAAAATTCTTTTCGCCGGGGACCCGAATGACTCAACCTTCGGGCGGAAACTTGTTGTGGATCCAACTCCCCAAAAACAGTGACGGCACTCTTCTCTATCATCGCGCCATGGAAAGCGGGATCAGCATTTTGCCGGGAGAGATTTTTTCTCCATCCCGGAAGCACCAGGGCTTCATCCGGGTGAGCTGTGGCGCGCCCTGGTCGCCAAAAGTTGAGGATGCAATTGAGACTCTGGCCGAGCTTTGCCGCCAGACGCTGGACTGAGATCCCACAGCCATTTTCGGGGTGCCGAAAGTACATAGCAGCTGTAGAAATGGCCGTACTCTTGCTACATCGCGACCATGTCCTTCCGCTGTGAAACTTGCTGTAGCCACGCTGCTAGAATGGCGCTAATTTGTGAGCGGGGGGAGTACCGATCCCATGGGTGAAGATTGGAAACGGTGGCAGGGCCGTGTGGTTGATGGTCACGTATTGGGCCAGTATTTGGGAGGGTCTGACCACAGTGCTGTCTTCCTCACGGAACGGAGTGAAGCTCCAGGTTCAAAGTTCGCAATAAAACTGATCGCGGCCGACCCGAAAGATGCGGAGGCGCAGCTCTCGCGCTGGAACTGGGCGGCGAAACTCTCTCACCCTCATTTGGTTCGGCTTTTTGAAATGGGTCGCTGCCAGTTGGACAAGAAACAGCTCCTGTTTGTAGTAATGGAATATGCGGAAGAGAATCTGTCACAGATCCTGCCGAAGCGTTCGCTGACGCCAGGGGAAGCCTACGAGATGCTTGCGCCTACTTTGGACGCATTGTCATTCATTCATCGCAAGGGATTGGTGCATGGCCATCTGAAGCCTTCCAATGTTCTAGCGGTCGGGGAACAGCTGAAACTTTCGAGCGACGGAATGTGCACCGTAGGCAGTGCTGCGAAAAAGCCGGCACAGCCTGGCGTGTACGACCCTCCCGTGAGTCGCGACCCGGCACTCTCACCGGCGGATGATGTCTGGTCGCTTGGGGTTCTAATTTGCGAGGCGCTGACGCAACGCCTGCCGGTGATCACCCCAGAACAGGATGTTGCAGCGGTTCCAGCGCAGATGCCGATTCCGCTGCTGGAGGTGGCGCGCCTTTGTCTGCGGGTCGCACCCCAGGAGCGCGGGAGCATCGAGCAGATTACTCTTCGCCTTTCGCAGAGGACGCCGGCGCGGGCCGAACATTCGGTAGTGCATCATCGAAACACCTCCAACATGGGTTACGTGGTGACCGCGATGGCGGTGGTGGTGCTTATAGCCGCGTTGGGTATCCCCAGGCTGATGCGAAAACCCGTGAAAGGGCAAGTGGCGGTTGCGACATTGCAACAGCCGGCAGCGGTGAAAGCAGCAGAATCCAGATTTGAGCAGAAGCCGGCCGCGGGAAAAGTCATTCCGAGCGGGCATATGCGGCAGGTTTCGACTGGCACGCCTGCAGCTGAGAGTTCTTATGCCGCTGACGTGCGGGCAGGAAAGACCCCGAACGCCGACGGGCAGCAAAAGGTGGTGAGCCGGGTTGTGCCCAGTGTCCCTAAATCGGCGAGAGATACCATTCACGGCACAATTCGGGTAAAGGTACGAGTGCGGGTAGATCCTTCGGGGAGCGTCACCGGGGCAAAGTTTGTTTTGCGAGGACCCAGCAAGTATTTTGCGCGGCTGGCGATGGAGGCCGCGATGCAGTGGAAATTTGCTTCCGAAGGCGGCCGAGACGCCTCGCGGGAATGGATGCTGCCTTTTGAGTTTGGACGGAACTCAACTCGAGTGGTTCCCGTCGAGATGTCCCGCTAGCGTAATGTTTTTCTCAGGGGCTGAAGCCCAAGGTTATTGGGCCGGCTTATCGCACGGCTGAAGCCGCGCGCTTCCACGGTGCTGCAATCAGCATTGGGCTTATCGCACGGTCGAAGCCGTGCGCTTCCACGGTGCTGCAATCAGCATCGGGCTTATCGCACGGCTGAAGCCGTGCGCTTCCACGGTGGTGCAGCCCGAATGTTCTCCATCGTCAGGGGCTGAAGCCCAAGGTTTATTGGGCCGGCTTATCGCACGGCTGAAGCCGTGCGCTTCCACGGTGCTGCATTCAGCATTGGGAGCTTGCGCGGCGAAATATGAAGGAGCGGGGAGCAGCCCGAATGTTCTCCTTCGTCAGGGGCTGAAGCCCAAGGTTATTGGGCCGGCTTATCGCACGGCTGAAGCCGTGCGCTTCCACGGTGGTGTAATCAGTCCGAATGTTCTCCGCTTTCCACGTGGTGCAGTCAGCATCGGGCGCTTGCCCGACCCGCAGAGCTCCAGCAGATCTGAGTACAACAAGTATCTGTGAGAAGCGCTTCAACTCGTATTCTTAACTACGGGTTCTTAGGTGTCAGTGTTTATTATCCCCGTGCGCCTTGTCTTTCGTGTCTTTTCCATGTCCAGCTGGTGGCGCACTGGGAGCGGGCGATTGCGCTGGGCGTCCGCCACCGCTGGGGGCTGATTGCGCGTGAGGAGCGGGCCGATCTGCGTGAGCCGGTTCAGCATGCGGCCGGGATTCAGTTGGACGCGGCGCGGGGGCAGCAATCGGGCTGCTCGGACCACGATCGGGTGCAGATTGTGGGCGTGGAGCAGTCATCTGGTGGTCCGGACGACGCGGTTCATTCATTCCGGATTCATGCTGTGTGGCGTCACGTGGAATGGGAGCGGTGTTTGCTGGCGCTTGTCGCACGATGCGAGGTTCGCCTTGCCGCGGCGAGCTGACTACCGGCTGGTAATTAGGTTGAGGTGCGCTGTTGCGCTGCGGCGGCCGCGGCACAGCATGCCCCTGTGGTCCTTGATTCTGGGGAGCTTGAACACCGTGACCACGCGGCTGCGCTTCGCTCTGCATGGCAGGTCGTTGGTCGGGTTGGTGTGAAGCCGGGTTGCGCGTTGCAGCGGGTCCTGCTGGTCTTTCTGCTTGAACAGGCTGCTTTTCCGCCATTCTTCCCGGAGCATTCGACTGCTGCCGTGCCACTCTTTCCCTTAATTGCTTTTCTGTGTCGCGATCCAACGGGCGGCCATGATTATGCTCCAGCGCTTCCTGTTTAGCGGCGAACGGAATTGGTTTCGGCGGGGCCGCGGTCCTCATTACGATCGGCCTGGAGATCCCTTGTCCTCGCGGCATGGAAGCGGGACGGCCAGCTCTCTCCCCAAGGACGCTCTCTCTTGAAGGCGCGATCGGCGGAGCTGCCCCGACCGGTGCCTTTCTCCATTCGCTTGCCGGCACGTGCACCGCCGACTTTGCTACCGGCTGTGAACTCGCCATTACATTGCCGGGTACGGCGGTTACTGCTCCGGGGACGTTCTGGTTCGCATACCGGATGTGCACATTGTTGTGGTTGCCGTTAACGTGAATGCTGTTGTTGGCAACGTTGGTCGTCCGGTTGTTGGTGATGTTCGTTGTGTTGTTGTTGATGATGGTGGTGTTGTTCTTGGTAATCGTCGTATTGTTGTTGTAGTAGTTGTTAGTAACGTTGGTGATGTTCGTGATGCGAGTGTTGGAGACGTTCACATTTTGGAAATAGTTGCGGCTTCCTCTGTACGGCGGGATATACGGCTCACCATAACTGAGTGGAAACCATCCGACGGTCGGGGCTTCACCGATGGTCACGCCGACGCTCACACCTCCACCACCGACCCAGGCCACCAAAGCAGGCGCATATACGGGACGAGCTGCCACGGGTCCGGGACACCAGGCCCAAGTTCCACCGTAGTGCACCCACCGGCCATAGTGGCTGGGAGCAAATCCCCAGGGAGCATCGTCAACCCAGGTCCATCCCCAGGGCTCAACCCAGGCCCAGTGACCGTAGTGGTAAGGAGCCCAGTCGGGATCTACCCGAGGCACCCACATGGCGCCGTACTCAGGCACCACACGCCAGGTTCCGTACTCGTCGAGGTCCTCGGCGCCAATCACGCTCGGCGAAACGTAGCGTGCGGATTGCAAAGAAGCCTGGCGCTTGTCGCGAACACGGCACCAATCGTCAAAGCCATCACGTTCGGGATCATCAGAAATCTCGTGTTCGAGAGATGCGCCGCCGGTAAAGCGGGCGCGCCGGTCACCTTTCACTCTTACGCTGCGGCCTTCGCCGGTGGCTTCGCCTTCGCCGCGCCAAACCGTAACTAACGTGCTGTCGCCATTTGGATCAACATCGAAGCGGTAGTTGCCGGCTTTCATTACCATAAACGCAAGGTTGGGTGTATCCACCTCGTAAATTTCGCCGTGGTAGAGACGGCGGACACGTAAATTCAGCGTGCCCTGGTCGAGTTCGACCTGCAGAGTGCCATCCGTGAGGTTGGTTAGCGTAAGGCTGGTTTCTGCGTTCACGCGCATGGTGGCGGCGCCCAGATTCAGCTCGGCGCGCGACTCTTTGTCGCTCCACAGACGATCGGCAGTAGTCAGCGGGCGATTGTTTACCGCTTCAACCCAGTCGTTTAGGCCACCGGGCTGCAACGAAACTTGTCCGGACATGTATTGCAACCTGGCCACGCGGCCCGGCGGATCGTCGTCCGCCATGGCGGCTGCGCATAGCAGCGCTATTACAAGAAGTCCCGCTCCGAACCTCACTAAGATTTTCATAACTCTTTCCCTCGACTCGTGCTGCGTGTGCAGCTTTGGGCGGCGCGCAGAGTTTCGAAGGCGCGCTTCAACCAGAAACTCTCTACTTCGGCGAAGGAGACCGCTGCGGAGGCTGTTCTGAGTTGCCTCAGGGAAATTAGCCTTAAAGAGCGCGGCTGTTGAAGTTACTTTAGCGGCTGAATAAGTGTGTACTGGTTTGGTTGCAAATACTTAGAAAGCAGGGTGAGCAAACTTTAGTTTGGTACAGTTCGCGAATTGGTGGGCGAAGAGGCTAGAGTTCTAAGCTTGAACGATTTTGTTTCGTACGGCGTATCGCACCAGGTCGCTGACAGAGTGAAGGTCGAGCTTGTTCATGATGTTGGCGCGATGAGCTTCCACGGTCTTGGTACTCACACCCAAGGAACTGGCCACCTCTTTATTGCTTTTGCCTTCGGCGACAAGCTGAATCACCTCGCGTTCACGTGGAGTCAGCCGGTCAGCGGAGTGGACATTTGCTCCGAGACCCGCATCTTCGCCTACATATTTTTCCAAAACGAGCTCAGTTACATGAGGAGTCAAGAAAGGCTTGTGCCGGCTGAGCGTTTCCACCGCTGTGAGCAGCGCATTGTCGGCATCCGACTTCAGCAAGAACCCACGTGCGCCCGCGCGCAGCACTTCACGCGCTACTTCTTCGGAACTGTGCATTGTCAGGATGAGCACCTCGGTGTGCGGCGCCTGCTTCAGGATTTGCCGGGTGGCTTCCAGGCCATTCAATTCCGGCATAGTCATGTCGAGTATGACGATGTCCGGCTTCAGTCGCCTGGCGTGTTCGACAGCCTCCCGGCCGGTGGCGGCATCACCCACCACCTGCCAGTCTGGGCGGGATTCAAGCAACGAGCGAAGACCTCGGCGGACAACCGAGTGGTCATCGGCGATCAGGATGCGAACTCTTGCCACCTTACTCCGTTCATCGGCAGAGTCACCTTGATTGTGGTCCCGTATTTGTCAGACCGGATGTCCAGCCGCCCGCCCAATTGGTTCACTCGCTCGCGCATTCCCGCGATACCGACCCCCACCGTGACCGGCGATTCCGCGCCTTTCTTTACCTCGACAGCGCCCATTCCCCGGCCCTGGTCTTTTACCTCCAGTTCCACGTGGTCAACATCCTGTCTGAGCGCGATAGTGGCAGTGGCGCTGCCCGAGTGACGGTGAATGTTGGTGAGGGCTTCCTGCACGATGCGAAAGATTGCGGTCTCAACTTCCTCAGGCAATCGACTGAGGTCAGGCGGGAGATTCAGGTCAGCGGCAATCCCGCTGCGTTCAGCAAATCCAGTGGCATACCACCTCAGGGCCGGACCCAGCCCCGCCTCGTCCAATAGAGGCGGGTGGAGCAGGTAAGAGAGGGTCCGGATCTCCTTCATGCACTCTTCTGCCAGCGCAATGCTTTCCGCGAGGGCTGAATTCGTGTTTGGATCGCGCACGCATTCGGAGCGGCTGATCTTCGCCAGGTTCATTTTCAAGGCCACCAGCGTTTGGGCCGCGGTTTCGTGCAGTTCTCGTGCAATGCGTCGGCGTTCCTCGTCCTGTGTGTGCAGGAGGTCGGCGGAAAGTTGGTGGAGCGAGGCTTCCGCTTCCAGGAGTTGTCCATAGCGTTGTTCACTAAGCTGCAACTGGTCGGCTCGGAGCGCAAATTGCCGATCCACGATGCAAGTCAATATTGCTGCACCCTGGACGACGAGTGTCGCGAGAGCGATGGCGAGCGCGCCCAACAGCGAAATGTCAACGCTGTGGGAGAAGTTGGGAGCGAGCGGCGAGGGCGTAAACCTGGCGGCCGCCATGCCAGTGTAATGCATTGCCGAAACGGCAGTACCCATTACCAAGGCAGCGTTGATCTTTCGCAATCCGATTACTCTGGGATCTTTTCTGAAGAAGAACGCCAGTCGCAGCGCAAGAAACGAAAACAGAACTGCAAAGGCAATTGAGAGGAGCACAAGCCGGTGGTTGTACGTGCGCACGGCGGGCAGACGCATGGCTGCCATGCCTATGTAATGCATGCCGGAAATGCCACTGCCAATGATGAAACTGCTCGTCCAGGCGGGAACCGCCTTCAAGTGCCCCCGGCTGACTATATCCAGGGCCAATGCTGAACAGATGATCGCAGTCAACACCGACAGAAGCACGGTCGGCCAGTGGTAGCGCACCTCGACAGGCAACTGGAAAGCCAGCATGCCAACGTAGTGCATCGCCCAGATGCCCAGGCCCAAGGAGACGGCGCCACCGGCCAACCACCACAAACGAACCCTGCCGCGCGCGACAGTGATCCGCCCTGCCATATCGAGTGCGGCGAAAGAAGAGGAAATGGCGATGAAAACCGAGAGCGCCACCAGCGGGTGGTTGTGCGACCCCGTTAAAACGACGTTGGAGGATATCAAGTACTCTCCGCAACCGGGGAGCAATCTTGTGGCGTTGTCATTATAGGCCGCGCAGCCGCGATGCGGTTCAAACGGGGGAAGGCCGTCACCCGCCAGAACCCTTAGGGGTCTCTAAAGATTCGTCCCTCAACGCAGCTAGTGCTCCACCCGATTGTGCAGTTTCAATGGCCCGGCTAGCGTACTGAATAGGGACCGTATGGGCTCCTTCAGCTTTACACGTTGGGATACATCGAAGATTTCATCCAATGAACCCAGTTGCTCCAGAGCAACGACAGAAAAAAACAATCCAGATACCCTCCCCACCGATACAAGAATGAAAGCGTCGGGCCTTTTAGGGAGGGCAACACGATCGGGTCAAGTGGATGGGAGGAGCGAGCTTTTTCATGGCCTCTCCGAGAAACAAACAAAAGCCATCCTGAGTCTTGGGAAACGCCGAAGAGAGGAGCGAGGCAACTTTTTCTTCCAACAAGGGGACCCAACGGAAGGCCTTTATCTCCTGGAAAGTGGCCACGCAAAGGTCTTCCATGTCACCGATGAGGGAAAACAGACGGTCCTCGGTTTTGTTGGCCCAGGAAGGATTTTTGGAGTCTCGGCGCTTTTATCCGCTCCACATTATTTCGCAAGTGCTGAAGCCGTAGCCCCCACTGAAGCAGTGTTCTGGAAGCGGGACGTTCTGAAGCGGGTGCTGCGTGAGCATGGCCGGTTTTCATTCAACATGTTGATGCTCACCGCCTATCACCTGAGTAAACTTCGTGAGAGGTACGTGTATTTGACCACGCAGCGAGTGGAGCGCCGGATCGCCTGGGCGCTGACCACTCTTGGGCGACAAATTGGAAAACAAAAGAACGGTGTGTACGTGATCCCGGAGGGATTTAGCGGCGAAGATCTTGCCGACATGGCGGGGACGACTAAGTACACGCTGAGCCGGGTACTTGGAGGTTGGGAGCGGAAGGGCTGGCTGACAAAGAGTCGAGGGCGGATTGTCGTCCAGCGTCCTGAGAGCCTGACGAAATTTAGAGACGATATCGAGTAGACAAGGTTGATGTATGTTTCCAGAAATCAGCTACGAAAGCTCTAGAAAGGCGACTGTGCTTTGTGCAGATGAGTCAAGCCACCGCCTTTTTTCTTTTTTGCATGCAGCACTCGATGGATTCTCAATCCTCCTGGCTGATTCGGCTGCTCACTGTATTTCCCTTTGCGGAAGCTATCAGCCCGACATGGTGCTACTCAGCGAGGGCCTGATGGAGGTGGACCAGTGGTCCATTCCCGAGTTGCTGCACCTGGTCAGTCCAAAAACGACGCTAATGCTGACCGTCGAAGACCCGCAAGAGTGGCGGGAATTGCCGCTCTTTATCAGCGTCGTTGTCAAAAGAACGGACCCCGAGAGCGTCATTTCGGTTCTTGAGAAAGTTCGCCGCGAACGATTTATGGCAAGAAACGATGCAAACGATCTGATCGCAATGTAATAGGTGTAGGGCGGACACTGCCGCACGCTACACGAGTTCTTTCTCGCCCCCTCCGCCAAAAAACACTCAACCCACTGCGGACCCTGATTTCACTTCTGGAGCAGTGCTGAGCACTAAACTCGCGGAGAGTTGCGCCCGTTGCTGTCGGGCATTGTCTGAAGTTGACGTTGGTTGAGCCCTCCTCCGTTCATGGCGCATTGCAACTAAATCGTAGTTAGGGGAAATCCTTTCAGGACAAACATGAGGAGCGCGTTACTGCTCACTGCAATTCTGCTGACTGTTTTTTGAAAGGAGAAATATGCAAGGAGCATTCTACGTGCGCCAGCCGGTTGCGGTCTTCCTCCTCGCCTCCGTGCTCGTCATGGGTGGTTTAGTAGGAGGCGCGCTTACTTCGTTGGCGGGTCGTCCGGTATTCGGAGCCCCCCGCGAAGTGCCCGTATTCATTGAGCAAGGTTCCAAGAATCAAGAGCTGCGCGACAACACCTCCGGATTTGCGCAAGTCCTGAAACCCGCCTTGCCGGCGGTGGTAAACATTTCATCGTCGAGGGTTGTAAAGACACCGAACGAGCCATTGTTCAACGATCCCTTCTTTGGCCGGTTTTTCGGAGATCAATCACCTCAGCCGCCTCGCGAGCAGCGAATGCGGGGGCTGGGATCGGGGGTAATCGTCAGTCGAGACGGGTACATACTCACCAACAACCATGTGGTAGAGCAGGCCACGGAAATTAAGGTAGTCCTTGCGGACAAAAGAGAGTTCAGAGGCAAGGTAGTAGGAACAGACCCCAAAACCGATGTAGCCGTGGTGAAGATTCCGGCTACTGATCTGCCGACCCTGGCGCTGAGTGATTCCTCGAAAGCACAGGTCGGCGATTTTGCACTGGCCATCGGAGATCCATTCGGCCTTGGCGAGACCGCCACCCTTGGGATCGTCAGTGCGACGGGGCGCGGCAACCTTGACATCGAGGATTATGAAGACTTCATTCAGACCGACGCCGCCATTAATCCCGGAAACTCCGGCGGCGCTCTCATCAATGCACATAGCGAGCTCATTGGCATAAATACCGCGATCCTTGCCGGTGCCAGTGGAGGCAATCAAGGTATTGGATTCGCCGTACCGGTCAACATGGCCCGGTATGTGATGGAGCAAATTCTGAAGCACGGCAAGGTGGTGCGCGGCTACCTGGGAGTTGTGATCCAGGAAGTCACGCCCGATCTCGCCAAGGCCTTTAAGGTGCCGCCCGGCAAGGGGGCGCTAGTCGGTGATGTGTCCCCCAATGGCCCAGCTGCGAAGGCCGGGCTGAAGAAAGGGGATGTAATAGTAGAGCTAAACGGGAAGCCGATCGATGGACCGAATCAGCTGAAGTTGCAGATCGCGTCCATGGCTCCCGGCAGCGTAGCTCACCTCAAGATCTTGCGTGACGGCCAGCCACAAGATGTCACGGTTACATTGGGTGAGCTGCCGGAGAAAAACGCGGAGAGTGCGCCTGGCGGTGGCTCCGCGGAGAACAGCCCGTTACGAGGAGTCCAAGTAGACGAGATGACCGCCCGCGTGGCGCGTGAGCTAGGGCTGCCCGCGACTACCAAAGGAGTCGTGGTGACGGATATTGACCCGGGGTCGCCTGCCGCTGATGCAGGCCTTCGTCCCGGCGACGTGATCCAGGAGATTAATCGGCAACCGGTAACTTCAGTTTCCGAGTACCAGCGCATCGTACGTCAGGCAGGCAAGCAATCGCTTGTCCTGCTGGTAAACCGTCACGGAAATACGGCCTTCGTTGCTGTACCTGCGGACTAAGGTGCGCGAAGGCATGGGGGATTGCGAAAACGTAATGCGGGTTTCCGCCCAAGCCGTGATTGCGAGTCTGCTGAGCGAAGCGCTCATATTGGCCCCCGTGTGCAGCCTCTGGGGCGCAATGAATGACTACATTACGGCCCAGAGCACTGCTTCCAGTCGGTCGGAAAAGCTCAAGACAGATCAGGCCCGCCAGGGTGCGCTGGTCGAATTCAAGTCGCTGGGCTCGCAAACGGCAACCGAAGTTTTGCCAGAGTGAACACCTGATTCGAGAAGCTGCATGATATTCAAGGACCGAGCGGAAGCGGGCCGAGCTTTGGCAGCGAGGCTCATGCAATTCTCGGGACGATCAGACGCGGTGGTTCTCGCCGTACCACGCGGGGGTGTTCCGGTTGGCTTCGAGGTCGCACGCGCGCTAGGTTTGCCCCTGGATATTTTTATTGTCCGCAGCCTGCCGGTCCCCGGACACCCCAACCTTACGATGGGATACGTTACTTCCGGAGACGTGCTGCTGCTGTATCCCGATGTGGTACATGGCCTAAGGATCTCTGAAGAAGAAGTCCAAGAAGTTGCCGGTCGCGAGCAGCGGCAACTAGAACAGATCGAGCGACTGTACCGTGGAGAGCGAGCACCGCTGGGGGTGCATGGGCGTACTCTGATTTTGGTAGACGAGGGGTTGGTCCCTGGTTCGAGCATCCGGGCCGCCGCCCTCGCACTTCGGGATAGGTCACCAGCCTGGGTAACGGTCGCCGTTCCAGTTGCTGCCCCCGGCACCTGCACAGAACTTGCGAGAGAGGTGGACGAAGTGGCATGTGTCGCCACTCCCGACTCTTTCATCTCCATCGCCCACTGCTATCGCGAGTTCCCTGAAGTAAGTGATGAACAAATTCGCGCTTTGCTCGAGCGCTCCAACAACAAGGTAGCCCGCGCGGCATAAGCTGGTACGTGTTCGATTCCGAGGAGACTTTATGCCTTTTTACAGCACCTTACGCGATTACCACTTTCAGGATGAAAACGACGACATTCGCGGCACATGCGTTTTCGATCGCTCTGGACAACAGGAACTCGGGTCAGTGCACGACGTGGTCATAGACGTGGATGACTGTGAGATCGCTTACGTGGTGGTTCGTAGCGGCAAGCGTGAGGTCTTGCTGCCGGCAGACCGAGTTCACTTGTGGGGCGAAAGCTTGGTGGCAGACGTTCGGAAGGACGAATTCGACTCCTTGCTTGACTTTGACGACCAAGTCCTGGATAACTCGGAGCAGTGGGACGCATATCGGGATCTTTACGCTGAAGCATTTATGAAAATCGGCCAAAGGCCCTCGCTGGCGCCCGTCGAGGTTCCCGGAAAGGCGTCTCCCCCTACTCTCGATCAAGACCCTTGGCAGCAGCTCGCACGAGCCATTCGGCTCGACCGTTCAGAGATCCTTCGCCGCGAAGGCGAAATTCGAAATCGGCTAGGGCCCATCCTCGCCAGGGACAAGTGAGAGGCTGGCCGTTAAAGGCGAAGAAGGTCCGTAATCCCCACCTTAGTGGTACCGCGACGCCAGTAGCGACGACCTCCAAAAAATCGTGAGCCGAGGTTTCACGAATTGTTTTGATCAAATACAAATCACAGGCCAGACGTTTGACATCCAACACGGTTAGGGCTGAGGATGATTGCCTGCAATTGTTTGGGCTGATATGTACCGCCAAAAGACTTGCCCACGAATAGTGCGCGACACTCCAACCTGCCAGCAGAACCCGCCTATCGGAGTACATCATGTCTGAAAAAGAGTTCCTTAATTCCTGGAAGGAAGTTGCCCAATACGTCGGCCGCAGCGAACGCACTATTCAGCGTTGGGAAAGGTATCTCGGCTTCCCCGTGCATCGTCCCGCAGGCAAGCTTCGCAGCTCTGTAATTGCTCTTCCTGCGGAGATCGACAAATGGATCAAAGGGACGCCGACAATGCGTGCTTCCGAAATCGAAGAACCTCAAGCGCCCGGTCCGATTGCCGTTCAACCTGCGCCGGAAGGAAGCCCTCGGGTTGGACCCCTGTTGCTTTGCATTGCTGATCAAGGACGGGCCGGAAAAGTCCGCATTGCATTTTTAGAAGCTCAGGGTTATCGGGTGCTGACGTCACGTGATGGACGCAGCGGGGTGGCCCTGTTTGAGCAGCATCGCGTCGATCTGGTGGTGCTTGAGACAGGTGTCAAGGACATGGAAGCAGAAGTTGTTTTGCGCATGTTGAAGCGGCGCAATTCGAAAATCCCTGTCGTCGTCTTGTCTGGGGAAGAAGAGTTGTCCGTGAGAGTACGCCAGCTCGCAGACAGCACACTGACAAAAGCGGCAGGTGCTACTGTTCTCCTGTCCACTATCCAGAGCTGGGTAGGCATACCTCCGAAGCTGGTGGCAAAGGCAGTCATTCGCATGGAGCCTCTTACAAAAACATGTCCCGCACCGGCGCAGGAACCCAGAATGCGTCGCTCTGGATAGCGGAGAAGGCTCCACTTTCCATTTACTCGAAGCTCATATCACCTATTGTTGCAGGAGTCTGTCGGCCAACGTCGAGTACTGACAGAATTTGGCGGTGCATGGAACTTGTCCGAAGGCCAAGGCAGCGTTCTCATGAATGGTTGGCCGCCACGCGCAATGCACGAAACTGCGATTGGCCTGGCTACTTTCCCTCATGAACGCTCTCGCGCAGCCGCGGGTTGAGTTGTTCAAGAAGGATTTGGAGGTTCGCAGGCAAGAACTCATTAGCTCACTTGGCAGTTTGGAACAGGAAAGCAGAAGCTTCGATCACAGCGAACCCCAGGATCTCGGTGACCGTTCTAACACCACCTACACCAAAGAGTTTGTTTTTCAGCGAAGGGCTCAGGCCAGACGGCTCTTGCGTCTTATCGAAGGCGCGCTCGATCGAATTGACGATGGCACATTCGGTCAATGCACCAATTGTGGACGTGAAATAGGTGAAAAGCGCTTGGAAGCTATCCCCTGGACTCTATATTGCCGTGACTGTCAGGAACAATTCGAACGAACGCCGAGTGAAGGACCTGGGAGCTAAGGTCAGGTTATGCGAATCAGGCTATGCGACCTTGAGCGTTTGACCGAGAGTAGCGGCCGTAGCCGTGTGTTTGCCCAGGTCCACTAAAGTGAAGTCGCCGTGCTCAAGCCCGCCAACCGTCACCAGCAGTGAGGTCCCCAGCAATTCCTGACTGGGCGCTCGTCCCCCGGACAGCGCAACCCGCGGCTTGTAGGTCTTGATTAGCTCCGCTACAACCGAGCTGCCTTTTTGATGATGCCCCTTGTGTTCGGGGGGAGTGGCGAACAGGAATACTTGTTGATAGTCCTTCAACTCACGGAGAAACTTGAGCCGATACTCGACTTCCCAGCCGGGATAGCGAAGAGTCTCAGTCTCGTCGCGTAAAGTGTTGGCTTCATCCTCAATCGCGCCGCCCATCCCGGCAAACAGTAGGTATCCCGAGGCAAAAGCAAAGGTGCCGTGAACGCCATGGAGATTTGGACAAACGACCTCGATATTCGCGGCCTGGTGGAGAAACTCGGCAAAGGGAGCATCTTCACGACCCGGAATGTAAAAGGCGGGGAGTCCGGGGGTGGACAAGGCTCTGAGCACCCGGCCGTACTCTCTTACCTTGGCATTGTTGTCGGTCAAACTTCCCAGAAGCACAATCGCGTCGGCTCCAACGTTAGCGGCTTCCTCCGCAAACTGCTGCACCGCTTCGATGTTACCGCGAGCGTCAGCAGCAGCCAGTATTTTCGATACTCGTTTGCGCAAGGTTCCTCCTGAAATTGCCGGTTACATGATGCCCGATCGCTATGCTGCCTCTCGGGCCCGCTTGCTACTCTTCGCCAATAATCCCAGCACTTCATCTTCTCGCATGATTAGAAGATCTTCGCCTTCCAGAATAATGTCGTTACCCGCGAATTTTCCGAACAGAATTCGATCTCCGGCTTTGACGTCCAGAGGAAGGACCTTACCATTTTCGTTGGTTTTGCCCTTGCCGACCGCTAAGACCTCGCCTTCTTGCGGCTTTTCCTGCGCGGTATCTGGAATGATGAGTCCACCCCTGGTGGTTTCCTGCTCTTCAATACGGCGCACCAGGATGCGATCGTGCAGTGGAACGAAATTTATGGCCATGCGTCAACTCCTTACGATCCGACGAATATCTTGAAGCCACCGAACCGGGCGGAAATTCAGTTGGGGTGGGGCGCGTGATGTTGCAGACTTTCTCAATCACAACGCCCCGATGCTACTTGCTGTCTGGTCAGCTTCACCGCTGTGGAGTCGGTGGCGCCTCCAGCTGAATTATGTGGATGGTATTGGTGTCAGGATCCACATGAACTATGAGTCCTACCTCCTGGCCTTCGTGACCTTTCAGAGCGTCAGGATTGCTTACCTTGTAGGTCTTCTTGTCATGACTGTCAGTAAATGTTTTTCCATTGTCGCTGACTTGGCCCGACATGCTCTGTTGAGAGTTTTGGCCGCCTTGCTGTGATTGGTCGCTCTGCTGAGCTTGACCACTCTGTTGTCCTTGTCCGCCTTGCTGCGACTGATCACTTTGCGAACTCTGGTATCCCCATGCCGCGATCGAAAGCGAAAGCACTACTGCGAATAGACTCGACATTAACTTCTTCATTGGTCCGCTCCTTCGTGTTGTGGTGACGTGTCTTGACTCCTGCACATCGAGCCTACGGGCATTACACGACGCGCACAATTGCCCCGGAGAATGAATTGAAGCTACAACTTATGCGGTAGGGACTGCAGACGTGAATAATCTTTATCTCTGCTGCACTCAAGCCGCGGGCGCCCATGCGGCGGACTTTAACAAGCTTTCCAGTTGCTGATGGTCCATGACTCCCGCCTGCTGTGAAACGGGACGGCCTTTGAAGAACACCACAAAATTCGGTATGCCGCGGACGTTGTAGCGGGACGCCAGCTCAGGATAACGTTCGGTATCCACCTTCATGACCACTGCTTGTCCGGCCAGGTCGGAGGCAGTACGAGCGACCTCAGGTGCTGCCATATGGCAGGGTCCGCACCATGAGGCCCAGAAATCAGCTAAGACGGGAACGCGAGCGTTGTGCACGATCTCCTCGAACTGCTCACGATCGACCTCCAGCGGCTCACCTAGCGGAGGCAGTTGAGACTTACATGCGCCGCAGCGGCCGCTGTCTGCAAGGTGTGCTGCCGGAATGCGGTTCTTGCGTCCACAAGTCTTACATGATCGGATCACCGGCATAAAGCCCTCCGCTAGATGGACCATTCTAACTGATGCAAATTAAATGTTACCTGCTGCGAAAGCGCTAGATCCTGCTACCACAGCCGAGCAAGCCTGGCGCCGCCATCTTGTCTAGTCCTCTGTTCATGCTCTAGAGGAATTGATGCGGCACCACCCCTCAGCTAGATTGTTTGCCAGAAGAGGCATGCCGTGCGCATCCGGTTTGAAAGTAGAAACTTGGGACAAGCAGGGCGCGCCATTCAAACTATAGAGATCAGTTATCTCGCGAGGCCATATGGTTACAACGCCATTGTCAATTGAAGTAGAGAGTTTGCGGCGCAGGTGGGGATGGTTCCTGGCACTCGGAATCATGATGGTGGTTCTGGGAACTATTGCATTCCTCATTATTCCCGCAGCCACCCTGGGAACTGTGCTCGTGCTGGGTTGGCTACTGGTGGTGAGTGGCATCATCGAGGCTATACATGCGTTTCGCGTCCGACGTTGGGGCGGCGCCGTGCTTCATCTCATCGCTGGAATTTTGGGAACGCTCGTCGGCTTACTGGTGGTGACTCATCCCGTTGCCGGCGCCCTTGCATGGACGCTTCTTTTTGCGTCGTTCTTTACCGCGTTTGGTTTACTCCGGTTGATCACTGCAATTCGCTTGAAGTATCCCAACTGGGGCTGGGCAGTTTTTGATGGGATCGTTAGCCTGGTGCTAGGAATCCTACTTTGGGCAGAGTGGCCATGGTCGGGGCTATGGTTCCTGGGACTAGCTGTAGGAGTGTCACTAATTCTGCGCGGTTGGTCATACATTATGCTTGCGCTCGCGATTCACAACCTGCGAGCACCTGCACAAGCACAAGTGAGACAAGCAGCTTAATTGATGGGTTGCAATGGCTGAGACTAAGTCACAAATACCGGAACCGGCGGATGCAGAACAAACCTCACTGGGACAAGCGTCAGAAACTCGGCAGCCTGCACAGCAAGGCACGGATTCAACGCAGAATGAGGTGGAACAAATAAAGTCAGAGCGCGACGTACTTCTCGATCGTGTCGCCCGCGTGCAAGCGGAGTTTGAAAATGTCCGCAAGCGCAATGCCCGGGCACAACAGGAATTCAAGGAATTTGCTCTCGAGGACGCTCTCAAGTCCTTGTTGCCCATCCTGGACAGTTTTGATCGCGCCCTGCAAGCACCTGCCGTGAATCTGCAGGACTTTCGTTCTGGCGTGGAGCTGATCCGCAAGCAATTACACGATGCGCTCAGCAAGCTCGGGCTCAGGCGAATACCATCTCGGGGTGAGCCTTTCGATCCGCACCTGCACGAAGCAGTTGAGATGTCAGAAAATGCAGTTGGCGACGAGGCCCACGTCGAGGAAGAACTTCAACGTGGCTACAAACTCCGAGACCGCCTGTTGCGTCCTGCAATGGTGCGGGTGGGACAACGTCAGAAGAAAGCAAACTAAAACAGAAAATTCGAGTGGCAGCCGCCCAACAACAGAGAGAAAAAATCCTAGTCCAAAGGTACACGTGCCATAACGCGCGTTCCTTTGCCCGGCTGGCTTTGAACTAAAAGCGTTCCCCCCTGACTCTCTGCTCCTTGACGCATGCTAGTAATGCCAAAGCAATCTCGCGGTGCGGCAGAATTATGGATCCCAAGGCCGTCATCGTGGACGCACAACAGTGCTTCTCTTTTTTTGTAGAGCAGCTCAATGCGGACGTTAGTCGCACGTGCGTGCTTTACGACATTCGTCACCGCTTCTCTTCCGACGTGCAAGAGCAAAAGCCGAATGTCTGGTCGGACCGATCGAGCCATTTTCGGAATCAAGAGCTCGAGTTTCAGAGGTGTCTCCGCTAAAAGGTCCTTCGCTAATAGGGACAAGGCTGTCGCCAGGTCCTCTTCTTCCGACGAATCATGAAAGAGTCTCCAGATCGTGCGCCGCGCTTCGCTTATACTGCTCCCCGCCAGCTCGTGTGCGCGGCGTATGTGCCGTTGAGCGATGTCCAAGTTATGCGGAAGCTCTTCTTCGGCCGCTTGTAGCTGAAGAATGATAGCGCTCAGGCTTTGACAGAGTGTGTCGTGGATGTCGGCCGCTAATTGCTTGCGTTCTTTCAATACCATTTGCTGACAGAAAGATTGCAAACTGGGGTCGCTCATATAATGACGCCTGGGGAGAACAACGCTCAACTTCCGCAACCTGGAAAATGGTTTCAATGACATGAAGTGTCTGCTTCCTTGGGAGCTTGGCGCGTCAAAGTGTTTGAACGATCAAATTTGGCCGCTGCTATTGGACAGAGGTGCATTCAAGCCGCAATCCCCGAGCCTAGATGTACCAGGCCCCTCTTCGCAGCCACATTTATGGCCTCAGTACGGCCGGCGACTTTGAGCTTTTCCAGGATGTGCGTGACGTGCACCTTCACTGTAGCTTCACTGATGTTAAAAGCTGATCCAATCTCCTTGTTGCTTTTGCCAGTCGCCACGGCGTGAAGGACCTCTCGTTCGCGGTTCGTCAACTCGGGATCGGCGACCCGCTTTGCCAGCTTGGCGCCAACGTCTGGTGGGATCCACGTACGCCCTTCACCAATCGCGCGGATACAGGCGAGCAGCTCGTCGGCTGGGGCCTCCTTCAGCACGTATCCTTGTGCTCCTGCTCGTAACGCGCGGTAAATGTCTTCCTCGCAGTGGCACACCGTGAACATCGAAATCCGTGCCGTGGGGTCTTCGTGGCAAATAGCCATGACCGTTTCTACTCCACCCATAACCGGCATCCGCAGATCGAGCAGGACAACATCCGGCCGCTGAGCAAGGAATTTTTCCACGGCTTCTTGGCCATTGCTCGCCTCAGCGATGACTCGCATATCCGAACGGCGATTTATAAGTGCGACTAAGCCTTCGCGTACCACCGGATGATCATCCACCACCAGAATCGTGAAACTTCTATTTGCCTTCACCTGACCCTCTCGTCCTGCTGATTCCAGTTGGGTCGCCTCAGTGATGCCCTCCAGGGCAGTACCGGAAATAGGCCGCAAATTGCTGTTATGCTGCCAGATCTCCTGGACCTTGGTTGCAGGCCAATTTTCAGCACCAGATCGCATTTCAGTTACTGGGGAACGACGTCCAGTTCGGAAACGATCGTCAGGGTTTCTCCCGTTCGTTGCCATCGCATCTCCTAGTGGTGAGGGCGTTTATAGTTCCCGCGGACTTGTGGTCTAGCTCGCGTGACCTATTGGGATTCTTTACTACTATCGTGGAAGGCAAAACCGTCAATTTCCGACATAGGTTGACATCAATAGGCAATCTGCTCCATTTCTCGCGACATCCAGTGCTACTGACGGCACCGCTGTCCTAGCTGCAGCAACTCCTACCAGCCTAGGGCCACATCCGACAACCGGCAGATCGCTGGCTAGGCATTCTTTCGAAGGTCAGGCTCGTCCTCATGAGGAATTGCCTGGACACAATGCCCTCGCTAGCATTCGCAATAGGCGTTAAGTCACGTGAGTGCAGCTTTTTATTGCTGACCGCTGGAGGGGCAGGATGGACAGGGCAGCTTCCGAAACTCCATTCAGAGCAGAAAACCCAGGGAGTCGGCCAATAGCACGTGCCTCGTTGGAGGCTCTGCCTCGCAGTTGGTCCGCCCAGCTCGGTGCCGCTCTGATCCTTGTCGGCATCGTTGCACTTAGTACCACTCGGACCCAGACATTTGCGCCGGAGATGCTTTTTGCATGGCTAATCGTGTTCAGTGGAATTGTGGAAGCCGTGCACGCTTTTCACGTACGCAGGTCAGCTGAATTTTTCTTGCACATCACGCCGGCAATTGCAGGCGTTCCCATCGGGTTGTTAATAGCCGCTCATTCCGCTGCTGGTGCGATCGCCTGGATGCTGCTGTTGGCTTCTTATTTCACAGTGATTGGTCTCTTTCGCATGATTGCCGCATTTCGACTTAAATTTCCGGGGTGGACCTGGATGGTCTTCGACGGCGCTGTCACGCTCTTGTTGGGGACCATCTTGTGGACCGCATGGCCGTGGCTAGGACCGCAGTTCTTCGGCCTGGCCCTGGGCCTATCGCTGATAGCTAGGGGCTGGTCGTCGATTATGTCAGGGCGAATTCCCCACAATTTTCGGAGCTCCAATTCGCAGGGATATACCGGCAGTTTGAGCGCGAGGCGTTATCAGTAAGCTTCTGAGCACTTTAAATAACTCAAATAAAGGAGGGGTGATGTCAGCACAAAAGTCAAACCAGCAATCAACTTCACAGACCAGCTCTCAGGGGGAAGAAAGAGGACAGCGAGGTCAACAAACCACGTTGGCCCGTCGCGGTGGCGCGCTTCCCAGTCTTCCTTCACTCTTACTAGATCCTTTTGCCATCTTCGACGATAGCCCCTTCTCAATAATCAGCAGGATCCAGCAGGAGATGAACCGGGTGATGGGGCAATCAAGGGCCGCCAATGCTTCGGGTCGAGGCGATGACCTGAGCACTACGGCATGGACGCCTGCGGTTGACATCGCCGTCCAGGATGGAAACCTGGTTGTGGCTGCTGAACTGCCGGGCCTCAAAGAGAATGACGTCAGAGTGGAGATTGATAACGATGTCCTGGTCATCCAAGGGGAACGCCGGGACGAGCGAGAGGAAGGTGATGGCGGAATTCGTCGGATTGAGCGGAGATATGGGCGTTTCTATCGCGCTATCGCCCTGCCCGACGGGGTCAATCCTGAGCAGGCCCGCGCCGAATTTCGGGATGGCGTGTTGTACGTAACCGTACCACTTCCTCAGGATCAGAATAACGTGCGGCAAATACCCGTTCAAACGTCAACATCGCAACAAGAACGGGGACAGGGAGGCGAGCAGAAGACGACTGAAGCTCCCGCACAGAAGGCAGCCTGAACGATTGCAATCATGGAGGCGCAGGTCGCTTTTCTGATTGGCAGAATATTTTTCGGCGTGTATTGGCTCATGGCAGGGTTTAATTATTTCAAAACTCCGAAGGCATGAGCCAATACGCGAAATCAAAAGGATACCGTCCGCATCTCTATCCGCTCACATGTTCCGGTGACTGAGCCCTTCCTGGCATAATCACGTCACAGTGGCGCAGGCCAAAGTTGCAGGTGATTGAAAAGATTGTGAGCGCAAAAGGAATCGAACCTTCAACAGACTGTGGGAACTCAGTTAACTTTCGCCCACAACATATAACCGGCAATCACAGCTGCAAGGCCTATAACAGCAACCATCAAATAAATGGTCCACTCTTCTCTTCTTGAGGGGGTCAACTCACCACTCACGAACTCACTTTCGTCTAGTTCGAAGGGTCTCTTTGTCATGCAGGGCTCGCGACGGTACTGCGGAGCAGCCGTAGCGAGGCTGCTCCCGCATCGCAACCGTTAGAAGCTTAGCTTCAACGCAAACTGGATTTGGCGAGACGTAGTGACAGTGCTGAATATCTTGCCCGCATTGCCGACCGGCGTCCCGCTGGCATCTGCAAAGACTACGTCGCCCCGACCTCCCGCCCCGGTTGGATCTCTTGTGTTATTAGGCGCGGCGAAGTTGGGATGATTAAAGACATTGAACAGCTCCGAACGAAACTCTAGTCTGGTCCTCTCGGAAAAACGAAACTCCTTCCTTAGCCCTATATCCTGGGTGAAGAGACGCGGTCCGCGTAGAGGGTTGCGGGGGGCGTTGCCGAGGAAGCCTGCCGCAGGCACACTGAACCCCGCGGGATCGTACCATTGATTCGGATTGCCGAGGATTCGCAGCTTGCCGGGGACCACATCAGGACGGCACGGCGTATCTACTGTCTGGCAACGGTCGAAACCAAGAAGGACGGTAAACGGGCCACCGCTGATCGCACTCGTGATACCGGAAACCGACCAACCTCCGGCAATAGCATTCAAGACACCAGGCCAACTCGCTCCGAATTGCTTCCCCTGACCGAACGGCAGCTCGTACACGAGGTTGGCCGTGAGCGCATGGGTGTGGTCGAAGGAGGAGATCGAACGGTTATCGCGCAAGTTGAATGGGTTTTGGGGAACAGCAGGGTCAGTGGTCCAATCAGTAGGATATGGTCCCGACGCATCATCAATTGAGCGTGAAAACGTGTAGGCAGCCTGGAACTGTAAGGCCCCCGAACGTCGCTCGACCTTGGCCTGCAGGCCGTTGTAAAAGGAGTTAGACCGCATGTGGACATTACCAATCGGCCCGAAATTCGGATTCAGGCGAGGCGCACCAGCCGCGAAGAACAATCTTCCATCCGGCTGCACGGTTGGGGTAGGGGGGTTCACTTGTTCCTGGGTAGGCAAGTGCACTCCACGGGCTCCCACGTACGCCATGGTGAATGCAAAGTTGTGAGAGAGGTCCTGTTGCACGTTCAGGTTGTATTGCATGGCATAGGGCTGGGCCATGTGGAATTGGATGGGCGCATTGATTCCCACTGGGATGGTTGCTCCCGCGCCGGCCAATGCGTCCGGGAATTTCGGAAACAGAAAGAACGTGGTGTGGTAGTACGGAGGCGACCAGCGCGTGTTCCCATACAGGTTCATCCAGATCTGGTCATAGAAGATCCCATACCCACCTCGAATCACAGTTTTACGCCCAGCCCAAGGCGTCCAGGCGAAGCCGATGCGCGGTGAAAACATTTTCGTAGGAGCTTCGTACAGCGGGTCGCCGAGAGTAACTGCGGTATCGTGCAAGGTATCGCGGATGTTGACGATGCGCCCGCGTGCTTCTGTGGGCGTCGTGTTGTACTCATACCGGAGACCCAGGTTAAGAACCAGGCTGGGCCGGACTTTGAAATCGTCCTGAGCAAAGAACCCGAGAGCGGTCTGCCGATAGCCACGGTTTGAGTCGGACGGTGCAACCGCCCCGAAGTACGAGAACGGAGCTGCCTGCAGAAAATCGCTCACCGTAAAGAAGGTGTAAGCGCCGCCGGAGTACAGATCGAACTTGCCGTTCATTTGTACCCGGCGAATGTCGGCTCCAAACTTGATGAGGTGACGAGTGGTGTTGATGCTGAAGTTGTCGATGAATTGAAAAGTGTTTCCCGCGGAAGTAATGGGGAAAAGAACGCTATTACCGACGGCCGAGAGACCCTGAATATCTAACAAACCAAGCGGCCCACTCGGTGCCAGCGCCGAGATGGTGACTCCGGGATTGGAATTGGCGGCATTGGCTCCGTAGACAGTACGGTTGAATCCAAACCGGAATTCGTTCAACAGCTTTGTCGTGAACGTCTGCGTTTCTGAAAGAGTAAAGAATTGGTTACGACGGAATTGGAAAGCGCGGAACCCCGGCACAAAAGTGCTCAAGAAGGGGTTCTCGGTATCGCTTCTGTCGAGGGTATACCTGCCGAATAGCAACCCATTCGCACCCAGCTTCTGATCAATTCTGGCCGTCAAATAGTTTTCGGTAGTGGGCTGCGAAGCGGAGGAGGTCAACAGTCCCGTTCCGTCGCCGAAGTTTTGTCCATTGGGCAATGGGTACAGCGCGAGAAACGGAGCCACTGCCGGATTGACCCCAACGTTGGTGAGTGTTCCTGGATTGTTCGGATCCGGCAAGAATCCCCGATGCGCGAGCGCGTCTGGAACCGTAGCAGTCGCGGTGCGTCCAAGCGCCTCGCGCAGGCCCTCGTAGTTGACAAAAAAGAATGTGCGGTCCTTTGCAATGGGGCCGCCGATTGCACCTCCAAATTGGTTTCTGCTGAAGTGAGGAATCGGCTGTTGCGGCAGGTCGAAGTAATTCTTGGCATCGAAGATACTGTTTCGCAGGAACTCGTAAACAGATCCGTGCAACTTATTAGTACCTGATTGAGTAATCGCGCTAATCGCCGAGCCGGCGTTGCGACCGTATTCGGCGCTCATCGTGTTGGTGACAATACGAAACTCCTTGATGGCTTCTACTCCGAGAAATGCTCCCGAGGCACCCCCGGGAGGGATGTTGTAGGTCGGGTCGTTTACGTCAGTGCCATCAATCGTAATGTTGTTGTACGTGGGCCGCATGCCATTGACGGTAGCCTTCGCGATACCACCCTGACCCCATGGGTTCGGGCCAGCGTTGGTGGCGGGGACAACCCCCGGCTGTAGCATTGTGAGCTGGAAGAAATCTCGACCGTTAAGCGGAAGGTCGCGCATCTGCTTGTCATCAACTATGCCGCTCAATTCGGAAGAAGTTGTTTCGATCACGGGAGGAGCGTCGGTCACCTGCACTTCTTCATTCAGGAGGCCCACGGCCATCTGCATGTCGACAACCGCGTGGTCGCCGACATTCAGATGTATCCCCGGGCGAACAGCCCTTCTGAAGCCAGTGGCGGATGCGCGGAGTTCGTAGTTGCCGGGAAGCAATTGAGGAACGCGGAACGAACCATCTGACGCGGTTGTGATCGTGGTTTCGTTTGCCGTATCTAAGTTTCGAACCGTGACGCTTACATTGGGCATGATGGCGCCCGATTGGTCGGTTACTGTTCCGGAGATTGTCGCTCGGATCTCTTGTGCCAGTGCATTCGACGCAACCAGAGTGATGATGAACAATAAATGAAAGAATACCGTTCTCATGGAAACCTCCCTACCGCAATGTCGGACTCGTATCCCCAAGCTCTCGCAGAGTGAACGACTACTTGACTTGCACGCCCTCTTTGAATATGTGGACAACGTTTTTCATATACGCCATATCTTCGAGGGGATTGCCATCCACCACGATGATGTCGGCATATTTGTTCGGAACGACAGTTCCGAACTCATCAAGTTTCCCCAGAGCCATTGCCGGCCACCGCGTCCCGGCGCTGATCGCTTGCAGCGGCGTCATCCCGTTCTGGACAAACAGGATCAATTCATTCCTGGTGGCATTAGTTTGCCAATTGAGTGGAGTCCCGCTGTCGGTGCCAAGAAGGATGTGATTGGATATGCCGCTGATGAGCTGCTTCCATGCGTCTGGCATAGCCTTAATGCGCTCATGTATGTCTGCAAAGTAGTACTGCAGCCGCTCGGGATGTTCCGTTTGCTCGTGCGCCAGCTTGTAAATGTCGGGGGGAAAATCTTTCTTCAGCTGGGGATCGTCAACCCGCTCCGGAAAGTCCTCTGTGAGCTTGTAGACCCAGCCCTGCATCATGGTGGGCACAACCCAGATGCCCGATTGCGCCATTTTGTTGATCAGTTGGGGCGAGAAGGGACCACTCGCCGCACCGCCGGTATGTTCGATGCTATCTACGTGCGCATCCACAGCAGCGTTGATTTCGGCATCGTTCGTGCCGTGGGTCGCAACCTTCTTGCCTGCCTTGTGGGCCTCTTCGGTGATAGCTTTCAGGTCTTCCGCCGTCACTCCCATCCATGCCTTGACCCAGTCAACGCCGGAAGCGATCCGTTTTCGCGTCAGCGCAACCCCTTCTTCTGGGGTAGTGATCTTGTCGCAGTAATAGGTCGAGAGCATCCAGCAATTGCGTGCAATGAACGCTCCTGTTACGAAAAGCCGCGGGCCAAC
Source organism: Terriglobales bacterium (assembly GCA_035651655.1). NCBI lineage: Bacteria > Pseudomonadati > Acidobacteriota > Terriglobia > Terriglobales > Terriglobales bacterium. The sequence goes on along the minus strand of DASRFG010000035.1, from coordinate 65,950 downwards.
TTCCTTGCCTGAATTGATCGCATCTCGTAACTGAATCGATTCGTCGGTCGGACTCATCACGTCCCGCGCCGTGGTGACTCCTTGCATCAAGAGCTGGTGCGCAGTGATCTTCATTACCTCCATCGCACGCTTTTGACGTTCGAGCCAGGGGAACCACTGGTAGTAATCACCCGCCCCCAAGATGAGCAAATGGGTATGCATCTCAATGAGTCCGGGCATCACCGTCATGCCATGAGCATCAACCACCTTCGCGTTTGCCGGAATCTGAAGCTCACCTTCCCTGCCCACAGCCTGAATCTTCTTGCCCTTGACCAGGACGACAGAGCGGTGTACCGGCGGCCCTCCGTTGCCGTCTACCAGTTGACCTCCTACAATCGCAATCACGTCAGAACTTTGCGCATTCCCTACCCCACAGAGCGCAAACATTGCAAGCACGAGCGCCAACCGCACACCGAACCAAGTTTTCAAAAAATGCATAAGATTCTCCTTGAAATAGCTTCACCCAACGACTGCTACTTATAGATTTCGCCACCCTTAATCACGTGGACTACATTTGCCAAATTGGATATATCTTCCAAGACATTGCCTTGGACGAGGATGATGTCCGCCAGCTTGCCAGGCTCAATCGTTCCCAGCTCGGCATCCTTCTTTAGCATCACTGCCGGATACTTGGTAGCCGACGTGATTACTTCAAGGGGTGTCATCCCGTTGGCGACGAGAAGTTGCATCTCCCGCCGCGTGGAATCTACGTGAAAGTTCATCGGTGTCCCAGAATCGGTGCCCACTAGCATCCGTACCCCGGCGTTGTGCAGCTGTCTCCAGCGCACGGGCGCGCTTTGAATCCAGCCTGGCGCATCAGAGAAATAGGGAAGGGCTGTGAAATTGGCGTAAGACTGCTCCATGTCCTGGACGAGGTCAGGGGAGTAATCTTTTTCTACTTCGGCGTTGTAGCGTCCCTCGGGAAAGTCGGTGGCCTGCTTATAGCGCCAGATCACCATTCCAGTCGGATCCACAAATGTGTTCTTTGCGACGAGCGTTCGGACAATATCGTCAGAATAGGGCAAGGAGCCTGGCGCTAAGCCTGTGTGCTCGACGGAGTCAACCCCGGCAGCAAGCACTGTTGTTAGTTCGTTTTCGTCCATACCGTGAGTTGCTACTGTTTTCCCGGCTTTATGTGCCTCGTCCACGATGGCCTGGAGTTCCGCCGGTGTAAGTTCGGTTGCTTGTATGACCTTGATGAAATCGACTCCCGCTGCAACCAACTTCCGCACCTTGGCACGTGCGTCTTCCGGGCCATCGACAGTCCAACGAAAATCTGCCTGGATCTGCATGTTGTAGTGAAACGCCACTTTGGGGAGCGTCTTTTGCAGAAATGGACCGCAAATGAACAAACGAGGGCCGGGAAGCTCTCCGCGATTTACACGATCACGGACCGACAGAATGTCCTCAAGATTCGCTCCCATATCGCGGACGCTGGTGACACCGTGCATCAGCAACTCTTTCGCACTTGCTGGCATGATCTCGTTCCGCATCCGGGAGCGATACTTGGGGAAATATTCGTCGTACTTTCCATGGCCCATGATCAGCAGGTGCACATGAGCGTCGAACAGCCCAGGCATGACGGTCATGCCTCGCGCATCGATCACTTTCGCGCCGTTCGGAATGCCGACGGTGCCGCGGCTTCCGCTTGCGGTAATCTTGGAGCCCTCCACAATCACAACTGAGTCATGGACCGGCGGACCTCCATTACCATCGACCAGCATTCCGCCAGTGATTGCCAGCACGGTGGGTCTATCGGCAGCCAGCGCCAGAGGCCCCAGGACAGAAAGCGCAAGGATCATCAGACCGAAAGTCAGTCCGACCCATACTGCAACGCTCATTGCGGCATGTGGCTTGCGAACCATGTTCAGCTCAGTCCTTCCTTGGGTAGCGGTTCGTCCCGCAACATGTGTTGCGGCCGGCGAACATTAGAAGCTGTCTATATACTCACGACAAACCTGAGCTGTCAATAAAAAACGCAGCTTCTTGATTTCCAGTGCGCAACAGATGTTGCTATATGGCACAATTCTTTCCCTCGAACGTCAAAAAGTGAAATTGGGGTAATTTCCAGAATTGGGGTCGCATATAATTGCGGGCATGGGCAAGGGTTCCAGTTCACTCCGAATTTATGCTGGTGCTCCGACACTGCAGCCGCTTTCCGGCTTGGACTCGCGTCGAAAGGAGATGGTCCGGCCTATTCTTGAATCGCCTCGTAAGTACGTCCTACTGAGCCTCAGGAAGTTGGCGCGGGTCGCAGGGTGCGATCCAAGCACATTGCTGCGCATCCTTCGCGAAATGGGGTTCAGTGGCTATCACGAGTTCCAGCGCTTTATGCATGAACAATCGATCGCAAGCACCACATCGCTGGACTTAGTGGAAACCGCGGGAGCGGTGAAGCGATCTGCGCTGCTGGCAAAATGCATGCGGCAAGACTTAGAGAATTTGCGCATGTTGGGAGAGTCGCTCGAGGAAAAGCGAGTAATCCACGTGGCAAAGCGGATACATGCGGCTCGGCGGATCATGATTTTCGGAGGCGACCTTGCTACCAACCTCACGGGGTTCTTACACCATGCCTTGTTAGTGATCGACCTGCCCAGTTTTCTGGGAGAGTCTCCAGGCCATGCGGCGTATCTATCGCAGCATGCAACCCGAGAGGACCTCGTATTCGCCATCAGCTTCCGGAGAGGATTACGACAAACCGTAGATAGCCTGATAGCGGCCAGGTCGAACGGCGCCTATTGTGTCGGCATTACGGACAACTTCGTCTCTCCGATTGCTCGCTATGCAAATGAATGCTTCATTATTTCGACAGAAAGTACGTCGCTTGCAGGTTCCTATGTTGCACCCATGGCTTTTCTCAATATGCTTCTCGTCGCCTGTGCCAACGCTCGGAAAAAGCGGACGATCCGCCTTCTCCGAATGGCAGACCAGGAACAGCGCACCGGTTCCCGCTGGGCTCCGGAAAAACTTGAGAAAAGAGGAGCAGGAGCAGATGAGGCGTCTCGGCGACATTCACGCTAAGGTGGAGCCTTCTCCTGTAGTCAGCACGAGAACAACGAGGGCCCGCGCCATCCGCAAGGTGAGTTCAGAGCTTGAGCCTTGACCGGGATGCTAGTGATCTTCGGAGGTACGTGCGAAGCCACAGATAAGTCACGTCAGAAGTTCAGCTTAACTCCAAATTGAGTCACGCGAGGGTCTGTCGCGGTAGCCGTGATTGTCCCGAAGGCGCTACTCCCCACCACACCATTCGGCTGAGCAAAGGCCGGTGTATTTGTAAGGTTGAAGATTTCGGCGCGAAACTCCAAGTCAGTCCCTTCCCGTAATTGCGTGTGTTTGATCAAGGCAATGTCCGCATCCCTGTAGTTGGGCCCCCGAACCGGATTTCGGGATGCGTTGCCAAGCGTGAATTGCGGCGCTACTCGAAACGCATTAGTGTTGAACCAGTGAGCTGGGGTGCGCTGGTTCGAAGGCAGGTCCGGTGAAGTCACGACATTGGGCCGCTGCACGCCAAATCCGGCAAAGGCATTGAAGTTCGTCGTTTGGGTGATGGCGAAGGGCATGCCAGACTGAAGCAGGACAATTCCTGTCATCTGCCAGCCATTCGCCAGTACACCCCAAACGCCACCGGGATTCAGGTCGTGTCCGTGGCCAACCGGAATTTCCCAGGTGGAGCTCGCCACAAAAACGTTTGGAATGTCGCCCGTCGACGAATCCCGTTCACGACGAAGATTGAAGCTGTCGGCAACCGGAAAGTTCGCGATCGGCCCGGTGAGGATTGAGGCATCAAAGACCGAGGATGCTGTATCGATCAACTTGGAATGGGTATAGCTGACGAGATAGGACAGGCCGCGAGAAAGCCTCTGTTCCAGCTTTGCCTCAAATGCATGATAGACCGTGCTGCCGACGTTGTTTCGGTAGGGCGCTACGGTCAGAAATTCCGGGAACGGTTTCAACAGCTGTGCAACCGCGATTTTCGGGTCTCCTAACGATGACGATCGCGGTATCTGCCCAAAGAAAGGGTTCGGCACCTTCTTCAATAACGATGATCCTGCTGCCAACTGGTCCACTGTGAGTTGGTTAATGTTGACGTCGGGTATACCGACATGCGTGATATGTGAACCCACGTACGCCACTTCAAAAGAAATGTTGCGGGTCACTTCGCGTTGAACACCTAGATTCCATTGTTGTGCGTAGCCCGAACCGAGATCTCGATTGACGGTAAACACGCTTTGCCCGAGGCCAGCATCCGGGGTGAGAGGAATTGGAGCGACACTCGGCCCACTCGAAAGGACGAAAGCTGGGTTAACGTTGTCTAAACTGCGCTGGCTTGTCGTCTGCAGGAACGGAAATTGTGAAATGGTGAATGGGGTAGTGATGCCGGTTTGCTCAATCCAGACCAGTCCGTATCCGGAGCGAACCACGGTCTTTTCACCGAGCATGTACGACAGACCGATTCGCGGGCCAAAATCATGCCAGTGCAATTCGCGAGCGGTGCGCGGATTGTGATTTTGTCCCAGATAGTCCAGCTGCTGAGTCCTTAGGTTGAAGATTGCGCCTTGATTGTCAACTTCGGTTGACGGGAAGTTCAGTGTCCAGCGGACTCCTGCATTCACTGTGAGGCGACGCGTTGCCTTCCAGTCGTCCTGGACAAAATATTCCTGGATGTGCGCACGGGGCCGAACAGCCTTTCCTTGGAGGTCAATCGAGAACTGCTGCACCTGTCCCAGCAGGAAGCTCGCCAGCGGATCGCCGGTTCCCTTGGCGCCGGATTTGTCGGTGAACAACTGTGAAAACTGGAACACGCCGGTGGGGTTGGGCGGTTGAATGACATCGAGGCGCTCCCAGCGAAAGTCGAGTCCAAACTTCATCGCATGACTGCCCATTTGATGGGATACGGTGTCCGCTAACTGCGTGACATCCGTGCGGAAATTCGAGTTCGTGTTGGAAGGCGATCCTATCTGTTGGTAGCCAGCGATATTGAAAACCGGGAGAGCATTGTTGAATGCCCCATTTGACGGGATCCCCGGAATGTCCAAACGCTGCGAAGGTGAGGAATCGAGTTGGATTCCCCGGCGTTGAAATGAGCGCCGAGTGTAGCCAACGCGCAAGTCGTTCAGCGTTTTCGCGCCGAATGTATGCAGATAATTGCCGACAGCTTGTTGACCCAGGGTGTCAGCCAACCCGATGACTCCTGTGGTTATATTTCCACTTCCATCGGGGAGGAAAGGCACGGGCTGATCGACGTCGTGGAAGTACGAATAACGCCCAAAAGTCTGGTCCTGATCGGAAAACTTGTGGTCCACGCGAGTATCAAACTGGTTTTGATGGTCCTGATCGTTTCCAACGAGACTGAAATTATTGGCGGTTCCCAACTTGGTGGGCAGCGGGTAGTGATTGAGCACAGCGAGTGCGGCTGGATCTATTCTTGTTAAAGAAATGATGTTTGTAGGTGAGAAAGGTGAGCGTGTGAAGCCGCTGGAGGTCTTGACAGTCGTTGCCGGGTCAAACAGCACTGGGGTCGTGGTGCCATAGGGCTCCGTGAAATTGCCCTGCCGTTCGAGCACGGTGGGTACAGTCGAGATGCGAACCGTCCCGATGGCCTGCTTGACACCCTGGTAATCGACGAAGAAGAACGTACGGTCCTTCACAATCGGACCGCCCAGCACAGCTCCGTACTGATTGCGGCGAAATTCGGGCTTCGTCTGTTTAACGGGGGCAAAATAGTTCCGAGCGTTTAAGGCTTCATTCCGGAAGAAGTCAAAAATGCTGCCGTGAAATCCGTTCGAGCCGCTTCGCGTGGACAGGTTGACTACCCCTCCGTTGAACCTGCCAAACTCGGCTGGAACCGCATTCGTTTGGACGTTGAATTCCTGGATTGAGTCGATAATGGGGAAGAACACCACCTGGCCCGGTTCCGGCTGAAGTGCACTGATTCCGTCGAACAAATACTCGTTCGTCCGGGGCCGACCGCCGTTAATTCTGGGCAATAGCGTGCCCGGTGGAAGGGTGACGCCAGGTGACAACGTCGCCAGTTGCACAAACGTCCTGCCATTCAATGGCAGTTCTACAATTTTCTGATGGTCGATGGACTGACTGATACTTCCCGATTCTGTTTGCAAGAGAGGCGCGTCTCCCGCAACCGTAACACTCTCCTTTACACTCCCCACCACCATCGTCAAGTCGAGGCGGGTCCGTTCGCCGGTTGTGAGAGTGACACCGCTTCGCACTAGCTTTTGGAAACCAGCGGCCTCGGCCGTAACCGCATAAACGCTTGGACGTAAATTCGTGAAGACGTAGACCCCACCGAAGCTCGAAGTTGTCTCAGTGGAGACGCCGGTTTGTGTATCACTAGCCGTTACCTTCGCAGCCGTCAGGAGCGCCCCACTGCTGTCTGACACTACTCCAGTCAAATCCGCGCTACCAACCTGGGCGACCACAATCTTTGTTGGCAACCAGAGCAGGAGCAGAGCCACAGCAACAAAACCTCTACGAAACACCGGAATTCCCTCTCAACTAGTGGTTGAAGCTCGTCAATGTATCGTCAATGCGACTATACTGTCAATTCGTATACAGTTATATACGGATACACAGACAGCGGGAGAATGCGGATTAATTGACGAACCCAAGACCTGACACTAGGATTCCTGTTCAAATGCCTAAACCTAAGAGCCGACCCCCGAGAGGTAAGAACGGCGAGTTGCTAAAGCTGCGCGAGGCAGCTTTGGAACTTCGGATAAGCTTTCCCACGATCAAGCAGTGGATTTATAAGCGCAAAATTCGGAGTGTTAAGACGGCCGGGGGCCACCACCGCATTCCGCAAAGTGAGGTTGACCGCTTCCTGTTTCGGACCAGAGCGACAACGCAACCAGAACGAGACCGTCTTGTTCGGAGTGTGAGTGGAAGAAACCAGCTAGTAGGTCGAATCCACGGGGTCCGCATCAGCGGATTGCTGGCGGAGGTAACACTATCTATCGGCGATCAGCAAATCACCTCGATTATCACCGCAAGCTCGGCCCGCGAAATGAATCTGAAGCCTGGGCAGACCGCCGCAGCTCTCATCAAGGCGACCGAAGTCATGATTCTCCGGGTGTGACCTGAAGCAAGGTTGCCACCGCCACTTGACAATTCAAGAGTACTTAACCAGCTTCACTTGTTGTTGGACGATGTTTCTGAGCAATAGCCTGCGGGCGATCCCTTGAACATCGCTTCCGGCGGATAGAGCCATGATGTGCAGCAGCACGAGCAAGCGCCCAACAGCCGAGGGTAGGCAGCTTGCGGAGGCTGGTGCTTAATGAATTGGTTAGATGGTGAGCGCGGAAGGAATCGAACCTTCAACCTACTGATTAAGAGTCAGTTGCTCTGCCAATTGAGCTACGCGCCCTTCAAGGATTTACAACGATACCAGCAGGGACTGTAGTAGAAACTGTAGTAGCTTGCTCCCCTAAGTATAACAGGGACACCCACTCTGGACAGCCGATAGAGTTGTGATATCCCTGAGGCGCTATAAACCCTTTCCGAGGTTCAAGCCGAACTGCCTCATCGAATAGAAGCAAATTGACGCTATGCCTTGTGACGACGTCCCTCCGCTGCCCCAACAGAAGGAGCACAAGCGTGTCACGAAACTATTACCGTTGGCTCTCTTATAGAAACAACTGACCTCGCGGCAGGTCCCGGAGTCCGTAGACGAGAACACTTGTCTTAAGTTTCATTGCGCCACACAAAAAATCAGCGTTCGATTGCTGCATTGAATTAACGAAAATGGAACACGTCCCAACAGTGAGCATGCGCATACCACATATGTGCGTCACAACAACCATCGGATCACGCCCGTTAGCGACTCTGATTAATCCGGAAAGTCATTGTTGGGACAAGATATAGTGCCGCATCTTGCACTCCTTTAATGGTTTGGAATCAGAGTTGCTGGCCAGAGTAACTGGTTATGGCTTCCCCTGCCGAGCCCCCCGCCGTGGCCGCCGGCCCCCAGTAGTCCCCTGGAGACAGTCGCAATGAATAGCCAGCGTGAGGACCTCCTCTATATCTTGCAAAGCAGTTTGGCCCGGCAAGTCACCCCCCGCGGAGTTTGAGTTCCTAACACATTATGGGAACACGTCACCGGGGCAATACGCAACTGCGTAAGGTGTGGGTGCGCGACGCATGGAGGCTTTGCATGGCGACGGTATTTTGTTTTGCCGAGAAACGACATCGGGTATCCCAACTTTCCGGCATTTTGCGGACAGCTCATCACCAGGTGACTTCCTGCTACTCCATACGTGAAGCCATCAAGCAGCTGGGTCACACCCAATTCGACATTGTCGTTACTGACTACCACAACAAACGCAAATATGGATTGCGAGTACTCCGAGCCGCGAAGGAGGGCCGCAATGTGCCGGTGGTGGTCATTTCGCGGAAATTGGCAGAGGCATTCCAGGCTGGCGATCCTTACGCCGACTTGTACTTGGACGAGCCGGTAAGCCCCGAAGAGCTAGCCACTCTGGTGGAAGCACTTGCTACGGCGGATAAGTCATTGCCGATTAGCGCAAATCTTGAAATCACATCACTCCACAGCGCTGTTGCAGCTGCCAGCGCAGGTTGAGTGCGAGAGAACACAAACGGACGAGGAGGTCACATGTGTGCTGTCTGTAAGTCTACATTTTGGATGGTGCTTCTCTCTTGCATTGCACAAAGCCAAAATTTCCAAATAATGCCAACGCGCGATTTGAGAGCGCTGAAAATCCTGAGTCTGGCAGTAAAGGCCGCTGGAGGGGAAGCTCCTATTGCTGCAATTCACGATTATAGCGCGACGGGGACAATAACCTACTCTCGCAATCGAGACAGTAGCGGAAGTGTAAGGGTCCTTGGTAGCACCTCGGGACAGTTAAGGCTTGATACAACACTTCCCATGGGCGAACAGTCCGTCGCAATGAATCAGGGCGAAATCATGCTACGTGGCGAGGATGGCGGAGCAATACATGGTCAAGGGCAAGCTCCCATGAATCCGGCCCGGCTCGTCCTCCCCTACCTCCAATTGAGACCTGCGCTAAGCAGCCCGATCTATCAGCTTGCATATCTGGGTGCAGTAAAAGCAGGTAATCGTTTCGCCCACCATGTTCAGCTTCAGCGTTCTCTGCCCGGGTCACATTATTCGACGGGCCGAGTTGCAGAATACCAAACCATTAGTTTCTTCATCGACGCGATTACCTTTCAAGTGCTCACTATGGAGGATTTCCTTCCCAAACATCTGGTCCGCCGAGTTCACTATGCAGACTACAGGTGGAGCAACGGCCTTCTGGTCCCGTTCACGATCGCCGAGGAGGTGGGGGGACAACCAACATGGTCGATCCAATTAAATGGAATCGCCTTCAATTCTAACTTGCAAGAGGGTGATTTTACGTTCTAACAATTTCAGTCCGAGTACCGCAATCGAACTAAGGTAACAACTGACCAACTGAGGAGAAAACCGTGAGAAACGAAGGTTGGATCACCACCGCTCACATGACCTGCAATGGCAGTTCCAGCATCCGTGAGTATTGCCGCAGCGTTGCTGTGTTCTTATGCGTTGCTTGTTGTTTTCTGATCGGAACTGGAACAGTGGTTATTTCGGCCCAGGATGACTATCTCCGGGATATCGGGATACCCAGGTTTAGCCTACAACTTCCGGTTGAACAGGGATACATCAACGCGGGAAATGGAGATCTCCATTTGGAAATCCCTCTTGGTACTTTTCCGCAACGAGGCGGCCATCCCGTAACAGTCGCTATTATGTATGACAGTGCGATTTGGGCTCCTATCAACAATACTACTTGGACTCCGAACAGCATCCGAGGCTCGGACATTCTTCGTGGAGGATGGCGGGTCGTCACCTCCGGGGATCCCGGAACTGTCGACTACGATACCGTTGACCGTTATGTTTGTAACATAGATCTTGCGCCAGGCGTGCAGGATTTCAAAAATTGGACCTGGACAAGCACCCAGGGTACAACGCATCGCTTTGCGATCGTCACGAGTCGTGGCTATAAGAATGCGTGCGGTGACTACACTGCTCAGAGCCATTTAGTCGGCAACGCTATGGCAAGAGATGCTTCTGGATACTTTATGTCTGTTAGCAACGCTCAGGCAGCGATTGTGTACTCCCCAGACGGCACCAAAATCGACACCGACAGCTTGGCGACACAAAGCCCGAAAGATACGAACGGAAATTACTTCACAACGAATCTGTACGCTTCCGACAGGATAGCCACAGACTCTTTGGGAAGAACGCTAGTCACGGTCGCTCAAAGCGGCAACACCCTCACATATAGTGTCTTGAACGAACAAAATGGGACGACTCCCTATGTGGTTACCACGAAAACCATCAACTACTCGTCGAATTTCCGCTCAGCTGGATCAACTCTGGCCGACCTCGCGTCAAGCATGGTAGTGGTTCAGTCCATTCAGCTGCCGGATGGCACCAGATATTCATTTTCGTACGACGAGGGAACCACGGCTGGACATTACGGTCAGTTGACTTCGATGACGCTGCCCACCGGCAGCCAGATCACTTATACATATGCTAATTTCTCGGACGCATCGTATTCTCCGTTTCATCACGTAACCCGCGGAATCAGCACTCGCACTACTCCTGGTGGGACGTGGCGCTACACACCCCAGGTCATTACTTTCTGCACGTCAACAAGTGGCCTTTGCCGACAAAAGCTCACGATTGTTAAACCGAGCGGTGATAACACCGTTTACACCTTCGATATAGCGGGTGGGGTGTGGCCCGTTCAAGCGGATTATTACAGTGGGGCTATCTCTCCAGGCAACTTACTTGCAACGATTATCCAGACATTTGACTATTCTCAACCGGGAGGAGCGAATGTTACCAAACAGCGAGCGACAATTACTTTGCCTACACTAGGTGGAGGAACCGTCAGCCAGACGACGAATTATAGTTGGGATACCACGAGTTTTTCAAATTTGACACTGATGAAAGAGTGGAACTTCTATAGCGGAAGCCTGCCAGCAACCGCAGATCGAACTACAACTATCGCGTATCTTAGCGATTCCAATCCGAATTACCTTAACTCACATATCCTTGATCGTCCCACTACGGTGACGGTCACCGACAAGAATGGAGCTATCGTGTCGCAGACTCTCAGCTGCTACGATTACGCTGGATCCTGCGGCGGCTCGTCATTCGTTGCAGTCACGGGAAGATCGCATCACGACGACAATTATGGACCTAGCCTTACTGTGCGAGGAGATCTCACTCAGGTCAAACGCTTAGTCAGCGGCGCTTCAAGTTATCTGACTACAACAATGACATATGACACAATCGGGCAAGTCATAACTTCTACCGACTCACATCTTAATCAGACAGCATACAGCTACGCTGACAGTTTCTTCAACGATATTGGAGATGGAGCACCTCCAAGTCCGTACGCTCCGCCGGCGCCGACCAACGCATATCTGACGAGCGTTACTCATGGAGGGTTGACGTCGAATTTCGGATATTACTGGGGAACTGGTCAGCGCGCCTTGTCTAAAGACGCCAATGCCCAGCCGACGTATTATCATTTTTATGATTCCATGAATCGTCCGACCAGTACTAAGTTTCCAGACGGCGGTTGGACTTATATAACTTATCCCAACGGGTCACAGACTCAGACTGACACCTACTTGGGAATTACAAGCACGAGCTTTTCAGGATGTACGAGTTGCCGCCATGACCAGCAACTACTCGATGGCCTGGGGCGTTTGAGCAGCAAGCTGCTTGTCAGCGACCCTGAGGGTGGGACGACAGTCGCAACGTCATATGATTCCAATGGTCGAGTTTCCACAGTCAGCAATCCATACCGAAGCACTTCTGAGGGTACGTACGGCTGGAATGCATTTTTGTACGACGGCCTGGACAGAAAGACGCGAATTACCCACACCGACGGCGATACCGTCAGATTTTCTTATGGAGCCGCGGTCGGTCCTGGTGGCGGGGCGAGTTCGCAACTATGTTCCAGTACCTATGGCTTGGGATACCCTATTCTAAGGGTGGACGAGGTTGGAAATAAGAGCCAGACCTGGACAGACGGCTTTGGGAGAATCATAGAGGTCGATGAGCCCGATGCGACTGGTGTCCTCTCGCTTGCGACCTGCTACGCGTATGACCTCAATAACAATCTAACTGGGGTCGCTCAGGGAAGCCAAAGTCGTAGTTTCGCATTTGACAAGCTTTCGCGTCTAACATCATCTAGCTTGCCGGAAACTGGCACGACCAATCTTTTTTACACGGCTGCGGACGGGACCACCCTTTGCAGTGGCGATCCGGAAGATGTTTGTCGGCGTACAGACGCTAGAGGCATCACCACTACGTATTCGTATGATGCCTTGAACAGGCTGATATCCAAGACATACTCGGATGCGACTCCGCCCGTAACGTATTACTATGATCAAACTAGCTATAACGGTCTGACAATCACAAATCCTCTGGGTCGACGCACAGGAATGACTGACAGTAGTGGAGCCACTGCATGGAGCTATGATTCCTTGGGAAGAGTGCTGTCCCTTAGACGGAAAATCAACGGTATTTCCAATACTGCAAACTATCAATATAATTTGGATGGTTCAATAGCTGATCTAACCTACTTCAGCGGCACGCATCTTGCCTACACTTATAGTAACGCCCAGAGACAATTGTCCGCGATCGATCCGTATCCAATTAACTTTGCCAAAGCGGCTCATTATTCTCCCTGGGGAGCTCTGACAGACGTGGCTTTCGGAGCCTACAATACCGGTTTTCAGGGTACGATACTCTCGAACAGTTACAATAATCGACTGCAGCCGACACTGATATCCGCAGCAAGCCCGACACTGACCGTATTTAGCCTCAGCTATAGCTTTAACCAGGGAACGGTGCAATCACCCCTGAATAACGGCAATGTGGTTACTATTCAGAACAACCGGGATGGCAACCGAACGCAGGCGTTCGCGTATGATCCAATGGGCCGCATTATTTCGGCCCAGACGCCAAATTCTACTCTTTGGGGGAATACGTACGTAATTGACCGTTGGGGAAACCTTACCAACAAGAATGCAATTTCAGGTAAAGTAGCGGGAGAGAACCTTCAAGAGGTTGTAAATGCGAAGAATCAATTTACTGACAGAACGTATGATGCTGCAGGAAACATGACAAATGATGGAAATGGGAACACATTTAGCTACGATGCTGAGAATCGGCTAACAAGCAGTTCGGGTGGAAGCAGTGTGGCGTATCTGTATAACGGAGACGGCAACCGCGTACAAAAATACATCAGCCCGAGCAATGGTACCCTCTATTGGCAAGGAATTGAAGGCGAGACGATAAACGAGAGCAACCTAACAGCATCCGTATGGAAGCGTTTTGTCTTTTTTAGTGGCAAGCGCATAGCGCGCCGCGATTCAGATACAGCGAAGGTTTACTACTTCTTCTCAGACCATCTGGGTTCGATTGGCGTCGTGACGGACGACCTTGGTCAGACGATTCTGAACGAATCCGACTACTATCCCTATGGAGGAGAACGCCTGATCAGCAACACTGTTCCCGACCAACATTACAAATTTACCGGCAAAGAACGGGATTCAGAAACTGGCAACGATTATTTCGGAGCAAGATATTACAACTCGAATATGGGGCGGTTTCTTTCTGCCGATCCGGTGATGATCATGCGGCAGAAGATGCTCGATCCGCAGCAGTGGAATATGTACTCGTATGCGAGAAACAATCCGCTGGGTTTTAAAGATGAAAACGGAAAATGGCCGACGTCCATCCATAACCAGATCATCGACCATGCCTTTCCGGGTCTATCCGTAGCGCAGAGGAATGAGCTAAAGCGGACAAGCGCATGGGTGGATCGTGTGGCGGGTCAAACGAAGGCGCACAATCACGAGCACGCGATGAAGTCGCCCGGCGAGAATCCAGCCGCATCGAATCGTGCGATTGACCAAAACATTCAGAATCACGAGCAAGCGGCGCAGCGTGCCCAAGGCGGCACACCGGAGCATGCGGCCCAGATCAACAATGCTGCTCTTGGCGAGTTCGGGCAGGCTTTGCATACGGTGGAAGACAGAACTTCGTCAGCTCACACTGATGCAAACGGCAATCCCCGCGACTGGAATGGCATTCCGGGAACGCTAAGCGGATATGAAGCGGTGAAGCAGCACGAAGCCGAAGAATCAACTATCAGTCCTGAGCAGATGAACAACTCCGTGCAGGCTGCACGCGATGCCTTCGGTCAGACGTTTGGCCAAAAAGCCGAGCAAGAAGCGCAGACGCCGCCACCACCACCGCCGCCACGGAAGAAGGAGCCGCCGGAATGAAGAGACGCCTACTACTTGCGCTCGTCCTAGGAATCGCTATGTCAGGCCTGATAGGACTAGCCAGCCACTTACCCTACAGCGAGACGCGAGATGCAATTACCGATGTGTTAACGCTGCCGGGTGGCTTCATAGCTAGTCTGGTGTACCCGGAGGGCGTTCACACAGGCCATGGTGCGCCGAACTGGGGAATACTGACGATGGTCTCAAATGTGATCGTGTACGTCCTCTTCTGGTATGCGTGTCTAAGGATCATCGGGCGCATTCGAGGGCGTCGGCCCGACCAGACGCCCGTGCCGAAGGCGACTTAGGACACTACCCAAGGTTTTGTTCTATAATCCGAAATTGGGGCGAAGACCTCTTGGCAGGAGCCGACTTCTTGGTCCAGTTCGAACCTGTCGAGATTCTGGCCAGGACCGACAAAGCGGTTGCAAAACATAGGGGCACAGGCTAAAGCAGCATTACCGCAGAACTTTGCATATTGACCTGCAATAGTTCCTAGAGGAGAATGCGTTCTCTGACCGGCGTCTGCCCTCCGGTGTGAGGGCAAAGCCGCATGCAAGGAGCTTGTTTGATGCGACTGTTGCTTGCGACCTTTGTTTGTGGCGTAGCAGCGAGTGTTGTCGGACAGTGCCCAGTTGAACCTCTGCAGGCATCATTGAATCCTAGCGGGAAGCTCGTCATTCGCTATCTCAATTCTGACATCCGTTTGGTGCGAGCAGTCCAATTCATTGTAGCGAGACAGCAAGTTGGCCAGGCCCGGCAATTAATTGTTTCGGAATATAGCCTCAAAGCTAACCTTCGCCCTAAACACGACGGGATGGCCATGTTCGAGCTAGGAGAGAGGAATCTAGACCGCAGTGAGTGGGCCGCATTAGCAGAGCCTTTGGAGGTAGAAGTGACGCGAGTGTCATTTGCTGGCCTGTACACTTGGATGGCACCTCGCAACAATCCGTGTCGGATTTCCCTTTCTCGGCGCTGATGCAGGGCAGATGTTAGTCCGACGTTCTCGTTCCGGAGAACTGGTGTGAGACAGGAAGTCAAAGGTCGGCTTCAACGATCGGTTGCTAATCTGCTTGCGCCCGCCACACTGGTCGCGCTTTCTTTTGTTGTGTACGCGTGCGGTGGAGGTGGCGGATCGTCCAATCCAACGCCGCCAGCAGTGCCATCGTTCTCTATTACGATATTGCCGTCTAGTCCTGCGGTCGCCCCGGGTACAACTGCCCTAGTCCAGGTATCCGTTACTCCTCAGAACGGCTTTCATGGAGCGGTTTCAATAACACTTTCCGGGCTGCCGTCAGGCCTGAGCGCAGATCCGTTATCTTTCTCAGTCCAAAACTCTCCCCAAACAGTGACTCTGACGGCGTCTAATTCGCTCGCGAGTGGCAATTATTCTTTCATGCTGAAGGGTGCGAGTGGGACCTTAAGTGAATCAGCAACAGTAAGTGTCGGAGTCGGCGCATTGCCGAATTTCGCGCTCATCCAGCCTGCCGTGCTCGAAGTTGTTACGAGAATTGGGTCCAGCGTGCCGGTCCAGTTTCAGACACAAGGCCCGTCAAATTATCTGCTGAATTTCTCCGTGGAAGGTTTGCCATCTGGCGTTACTGCGAATTTTTCTCCCAATCCAATCGTTCCTGGCGGCTCGACAACACTGCACCTGATGGCCTCCCCCTACAATCAATGGATTCAAAACCTACCAATTAACGTCGTAGCCACTCCTGCAGCGTCCGCTCCGTCGGGAAATGTGGTCATGGCTCTAGAAGTTGCGCCACCCCCAGGGACTCTGCCAAATAATCGCAGCGATTACCTAAGAACGGATGATACGCCACAGTCAATTGTCTACGATGCCGCCCATCAATTGATTTTTTCGAGTGATTTTTTCTTGAATCGTGTCGATGTCGTCTCCAGATCAACTCGGCAGATCATGAAGAGCATCCCTGTCATGAGCCCGCGTGGGTTAGCACTGACTAATGATGGAAGCAAACTGCTGGTCGGCAGTGATGCACAACAAATCACTGCCATAAATCCAACCACCTTGCAGGTTGTACAGCGTTGGAAATTGCCCCGCCTGTCGGGAGCCGGTTACGGTTCTAGGGAACTGTACCCTATGTCAGATGGCACGATCGTTATCCATTTGATCGGATTGAATGGCGGTCAGTGGAGGCTTGCGATTTGGGATCCCGGGAAGAACACGATAGCGGCAATAGCCCCGCCACCTGGCATTGACCCCTGCTTTGCTGGGGCAAGTGCTAACGGCACGAAGATAGTCATTGCAGACTGTGGCGGACCTGCTAAGGCAGCCGTTTATGATTTTGCTAAGCGAACATTTGGGCCTGCGGTTAGCTTTCCTGGTTTCATCTATGGAGTAGCAGCTAATCCAGATGGTTCCCGCTTCTTGATCTTGGACGACGGATTGGGCCTGGCCATGTACAACGATCAACTTCAACCGTTAACTCTAGTCCCGGCTGCCGGATTTATCAGCGGATTCATCTTCAGCCCGGACGGTACCCGTATATATGCAGTTGGCGTGTTTGGAGTGCCCATCATCGTCGTCTCCGATGGGAACACCGGGGGCTTTATCAACGCGGCACCGGCCCTCGGTACGATTCCCCCTAGAACACAAATCTCTCCCTCGCCATTTGTGGAAACCCCCTTTGCAGTAGACTCTTCCGGCCTGATTTTCGGTTCTGCGGATCATGGGATTGCTTTTGATGATTCGACTTACTCAATCAAGTATCTCCTCGGTTTCAACGCGACCCCCTCATTCGACCAGACTGTGACTCCCGACTACGGCCGAGTAAACGCGTCAACACGAGTAAGTTTTCCTGTGGGGCAAGGTTTTGGCTTCATTCCGGATGTGTGGTTTGGAGCGGTTGCGTGGCACTCAAGCTGCGCTGAATAAAATTGGTGTTTTGACCGTAACGGCTCCGCCTGCGGCGAGCCCTGGGCCGGTGAACGTCAAGGTCATTCAGCCCGATGGGACGCCAATTTTCAATCCGCTGGCGTTCAGCTACGGCCCCACTCTGATGTTCCTAAATGGCGATACTGCAGCTCCGGGTGGCGGCGGAGTATCTGACATTGTCGGAATCGGATTACCAACTGATCCCAGCCAAATCCAGGTCACAGTTGGGGGAAAAGTCGCCAGCATTGTGAGTGCCAACGTTGCTAACTTTTACGGCGTGACGTTTCCATTTTCTTACCCGTTTCCAGCCGTTGATGTGAAAGTCACTCTTCCCCCGGGAACTGGAGATGATGATATTCAGGTCAGGACGGCAGCTGGCTCGGCTACAATGTCGAAAGCCATTCACCACTTTCAAAATGTGACTGACTACCCTTCATCCGATTCGTTCCAGGCGATTCTTTTGGATCACAAGCGCAACCAGCTTTATCTTTCGGCAGGTGACCACATTGACGTGTTCTCCCTTACCGCGAGACAGTTTCTCTCTCCCATAACCCCACCTGCCGTCAATGGTCTGAAATCCTTCCAGGGTATGGCGCTGACACCCGACGGCGCGGAGTTGCTGGTGACGAATTTCCCTGATGGCTCGCTAGCATTGATTAATCCGGATCAGCCCAGTTCAGCGAGGGCGGTACAGCTGATCGCACCTGGATCGTTCGGAAACCCAGGGCCGGAGCGGGTGGCGACCACGAATACGGGTAAGGCTTTTGTCGAGTCAAAGTCGTTCAGCGAGTCAGGATGCGGCGGCACCGTTTACGAAGTGGATGTGTCAACCTTGCAGGTGACAGCGCTGAATTATCTTGCAAACGGATTTTGTATTCAGCCCGAGGGCTTCCCCATAGCTGCGTCGGCCGATGGCTCAAAGGTTCTGGTAAGTACAAAGGCGAGTGCTCCCCAGGAGATCGCGATCTACGATGCGGCAACAAAGGCTTGGGTGACGAATAGTGCTGTTCTATCAAATTTCGGCAGTAACGCGGCAGTGTCTATAGATGGCGCAGCCTTCGCCACAGGAAGCAGTATCGTCGATTCTACAACTGACCTCTTAGGCTCTTTGGCCTGGCAAGATGTCTTTGAATCAAATGTCGGCTCTTCACTGCCTTTGGAAAAAGTTCCTGACGGAGGCAGCCTAGTTTATGTTCCGTATCCTCGGTGGGTGGATATTTTTGACGTAAGACATGGAGCGTTGATCCATCGCCTCACCCTTACGGAGCAGCTGCGGCAGGTCACAGATTCCATGGCGGTCGATTCGTATGGCACAAACATTTATCTGATTACTAATCGTGGGCTGACGATTGTGCAGCTTAGCAGTGCTCCTCTCGCGATTGGAAACGTTACGCCCGCTGCAGGTCCTGTCGGCACAAACGTCAGAATCCACGGCAGCGGTTTTCAGCCGATGACCACGGTCACCCTCAACGGAGTACCTGTCACAGCCACGTTCGTAGACAGTAACACCTTGCAGATGATCATTCCCAGTACTCGCGGGTCGGTCAGAATCACCGTAACCAACCCGGCAGGCGAGTCTTATGCGCTAGATGACGCCTTTACGGCTCAATAATAAGCCGCGAGGTGGACGTGGGTTTTGCCCACTGTCTGGCCCGTTGACCAAAATTGAGGTGAATTAGCCGGAGGGTAGACTTGGGGCAACCTGCCGGTAAGTACGCTTCACCTGCTATTACTAAAAAGGGCACTCCCTGTCGGAGCTCACGGGAAATAAATTCTGTATTCACCCGCTCCGCACAAATAAAAAAGTGTTGTCGCGACTTCCTTGCTCCCTCGGAGACTGCAGAAGTCTCGAGATCTGCGGATCGGATGCGTCGGGCGGCACAAGTCGTGGAGTGTTCAATCTCTCTAGCCGTGCCACTGCTTGCTCCATTGCTTCTGTCGTCGGATGCACATAGCGCTGGCTGACTGTAACGCTGCTGTGGCCGGCAAGTTTCATGATCGTGAAGACATCAACGCCCGCCAGTCCAAGCCGAGTCAGATATGCTGATTGGGCTTGTCAATGTTGCAAACTCGTTCAGAGACGCAGGAAAGTGGGCCCGGTTTAAGAAATTTGTTGCCAACTTCAACATCAGTGTTGTGCATTCCGTACGCAAGGAGCGTGGTCTGCGAGTGAAAGGGGGCAGAGATGAAATCATCGACTAAGATAAATGGAGGGGAGACTCGTAAAACTGAGTTTAACGCCGTAGTGAATGGCGATCCGCTTCTGAGTATCTGTGACGCAGCCGTGACACTCGGAGTCTCACCGTGGACGATCCGGCAGTGGCTCACGCAACGGAAGCTGAAGCGCACGAAGGTCGGCGCACGAACTTTAATACGCGCAAGCCAACTAAAGCGAATTATCAGAGAAGAATAACGCCTGTGGAAGACGGTCATGAAAAACCGCATAAGCCTCCAATTTTACGCAGTGTTCATGCGCGTTCCCGAGAGGGGGGATCTCCTACGAACGCCAATAGCGACCGAAAGTAGCGCTAATCCCTAGTTGCCGCAGCCACATGGCTAAAGAGTGACCGAATGCGCAGCATCTCAGCGGCAAAGAGCTGTATCAGTGTGGAACAGAGCGCCGCGCGTTTCGTGACTTTCCTGTACGTATCTGCAGATATGCGCAGCTCGCATTGTCATCTGCGTCCGAATGGACGTCGCTCCATCGAAGGGCGAGAGCCTCGCCGATACGCTCCAAGGTGGGCGAGTTCTTAGCAAAAGCTGACTGCTGGATCATCGCCCACGCGAAGGCGAAGGGCGGAACGGTCGTGACGCGAGAGTCGAAGGTAGATAAAACCTCGCAGACTCCCAAGGTGCCCAACGTGTGCGAGAAGTTCGACGTGCCTTTTATTGAGACGAAGGAGCTGCTCAAGCTCCTGAAATTCAAACTCTGATTGCGCCTAGCGATGAGCCCAATCGCTCGGCCGCTCAGATGCCGAGAGAGGCACGATCGTGGTCCGCCGGGACCCGTACCAGTGCCAGAGTGGCGGCTAACTACGGCGGGGCTCTGTGCTGTTCAGGTTCCGATCGTCGTCGTAATGCGTCCACTTGTGGACCCATATTGGTTTATCCTCTTGCTGCTCTTTGCAAATGCCGATCGTCTGCTCGTGGCTATTGTTGTCCGATGGGTCAGCCCGAAATCTCTGGATGAGTCGCGCCCCTGCGCTGCACAACGCCGAAACGCATTGTCGCGAAGGGCTTGGCCGGTTAAGAACGCTCCAGCCGACCTGAACCGCTCTCAGCAAAAAAGACGCGTAGAATAGATTTCTAGCCGACTCTGCCGACTCCGGTTCTCGGAGAAGAGGTAACCCATGGCAAAGACGAAAGCGTCTTCATCACCGAGGCAGCAGCATCCACGCTATACCCATCCCGACCCTTACCTGTCTATGTGGCAGTCGGCTGCGGCTGTTGTTCACAGGGCGAACATCCGTACCGGGATGTTGCATATGAAGGAGTCGGCAGCCAACACTGCCGATCTAATGGCCCCTGTTCACGCCGTCGCGACCGCGATTCAACAGGGCGAACGCGTGCCGGAGGACATTCGTGCCGTTGAGGGCTTCACGCTTGAATCGATAGGCGTGGTTAAAGATTGCGCCAAACTGGCCGCTCAGTTCTTGTGGGCTGAGATGAGACGCGATCACGACCGTTCGCAACGACTTGCGGACGAGCTAACGAAGGCGGTTTGCGATGTAGGGGGCTGGTCAACGTGCCTAGCCACCTATCTTGCTTTCAAAGCATCAGGCGGCAACCTTCCTTATCGCGACCATCTGAATCCAGTTTTTGATCTTCCAGCGGCTCCTCGCATAGCGATTATCGGCGACTGGGGAGTCGGGGATAACGCAGCGGCGAATGTGTTGCGGGAAGTCAAAAAGCAGAGCCCGAATGTTCTGATTCATCTCGGAGACATCTACTACTCAGGCACTCATGACGAGTCCGCGCACAATTTCTTGGACATATGTCGGCTTGTGCTCGGGCCGACCCTCCCGGTGTACACCCTCTGCGGAAACCACGACATGTATTCGGGCGGCAATGGCTATTACTGGCTCTTGGATCAGTTGGGACAACAGGCCAGCTACTTCACTCTAAAAAATCAACAGTGGCAAGTCATCGCAATGGACACGGGCCATAACGACTGCAATCCCCTGACGGTGGCGACCAACATGACATCAGTGAACGCGAATGAAGTGAATTGGGTCAAATCGCAGATAACGAAATCTGCGGCCTCGCGCACAATTCTACTTTCGCATCACCAGTTGTTCTCCCCTTTTGGCTCTGTGGGCACAGTCGGTAACGTTAAGTATGCCTACAATCCCAGCCTCTTCGACCATTTCAAAGATGTGCTTGATCGCTTGGAGTGGTGGTTCTGGGGGCACGAGCACACGCTTGCCGTCTACGAGCCCTATATCGGTCTGCGTCGTGGCCGTTGCGTCGGTGCATCTGCTGTGCCAGTTTTTGGCGATCAGCAGTCATACACTCCGGCGGCCGATCTGGAGACGCCTGACGGTAAGCTGCCGGATTGGAATCGAAAAGCGGAGTTGCCTGTGAATGCGGACAGCGTGTATGACCACACGTTCGCAATTCTCGATCTTGGCAACAGTCCTGCATCCGTTGAATATTTCAACGTGCCAGTGGATGGGACTGCTGTGTCATTGCTCAAGGAAACAGCCGACGGAAAGTAAGAAAAATAGCGCTCATGCCTAGTGGGGCATGGAATCCATGCAGGAAGCTACATGCTTCCCCGCATGACCGCGAAAGCTCGATCAGCACGTGGCTCAGTGGTGCGGGGACTCCTGTCATTGCCGGGCCTGCTGCCGGGTTTTCCCAGAGTCTACAAGCCTTTGCGCCATGTCCATGAACTCAGAATACAAAACCTCGCCATTGGTGTTTTTGCGAAGTTCATTGTCCCACAACGGAGTGAGTCCGAACTGACATTGGTTCCAAGGCTGCTCTTTGTCTGTCGGAACGAGAGGCCATTATTCAAAAAAGGCGCAGAAACTGATTTCTCTGTCTGTCACATCGGAGAAACCTGACCCCGGAGCAGCGGCAGGCCATCGGCGCGCGACTGGCGGCTTCCAGATCGGATGCCTCCGTTGCACTAGCCGCGTAAAATGCCCCGTCGCGGAGAAAACCTATGGGTGGGAGCGCCTACAAACGCGGGCGCTCGTGACGGCGGCTTCATTGCCCGGTAGATTGAGACTGCCGATCCACATTCCAGACATTTCTGTCAGCACCGAGCTGCGGGTGGGGATCACACCAAACACAGTTCGGTATAATCGCGCTAGTCTCCGGGAATGATTCTTATGCGATTAGCTGTTACCGGCACTGTGAACGCCGCTATCTTCGACAGTTACCTGCTGCAATGTCAGCCCTGCATTCAGGGCACGGATGGGGAACTCGTGCTGGACTTGTCCAGCGCAGATTGGGGCTATCCCTCAGGACTTGTGCCTTTGGCCAGCTTGATGAGGGCTCTGTCTGGGCAAGGCGTGACCGTAAGAGTAGATAGCTACCCGGACAAGTCAGTGTGCTCGTACTACTGCCGGATGGGTTTCTTCAACTTGATCGGTGCCAATTCTCCCTGTAGGCAGGTGCGTGGAGGCACCGGCGAGGGCAGGTTTATTGAGATTACCGAACTGAGGCACCCGCAGATCGAAGCCGAGAAGCGAACGAAGCTGGTTGGGCTTCTCCGACGTTTGCCAGAAGGGGTGAATGCCACAGGAGTCTCTCGCAGCAGTTTCATTGACGCTTGCGGAGAATTAGTGTCGAACACGCGCCATGCCTACGAAGCAAGGATTGATAACACTATCGGCACTCGGCCTCCCGCCTTGCTGCAGGCCCAATTCTATCCGAAGAGGGGCCTGGTTGAGTTCTGCGTCTCAGACTGTGGTTTGGGCATCAAACGTTCAATGGAAGGCGAGCATGGCGCGCAGCCATTCACATCGCATTTGGATGCGATAGACGCCGCTCTTGCTTTTAGAAACAAGAACCCGATGGGCGGTGGAGAGGGGATCGGGCTCTCCGCTCTGCATAGTTACATCAAGAAGAATGGTGGAACTCTGAGAATTCGCTCGGGAGATGCATTGAAGGTGCAACAGGGCGACCGCCGAACGACATCTACTCAGCAGTTGCCCGGATGGGACGGTACTATCGTAACCTTAGAGATACGCGTTGAAAAAGCTGCCGATTTGAGTAGAATAGTAAAAAGGTTGGCAAAGTGACAATCAAAATAAAGGCGTTTGGGACTGTACTGATAACTCGGCAGGACGCTAAGGATATCCTGCAAGCTATTGGTGTGCCTAAGGATACGCCAGTTCTCAATTTCGCAGGAGTAAGCGTTGCCAACCATGCGTTTGCGGATGAACTCGGGAAGGGTCTCGCCAGCAACTTTGATATTTCTAAGATCAAATTGACGGGGGCGAACCTGTACGTGAAGAACTCCGTCGAAGCTGGTTTTTCGACGGCCGCAGGCCACTGATCCAGCTTGTTCGCACACCGTCCCACTTTTGCACAATCCCACTGGATGTAGATTCAGCGTCCCGATTGTGCTATGGCGCGGGATAGGAGGAAAGCCATGTATTCCGTCTACGTCAATTTCATTCACGACAAGGCCATAGTCCATCGCGGGGCGTGCGCCTGGGCTAACAATGGCGAAGGAATCCACCCGAATGCCAGCCGGGATACTGATGGCTGGATGACAGCGTTGCCAACCAGAGATGACGCGCTGCTTGCTGCCTACATGACTGAACGGGGCAGCATCCGGTGCTGTGAGAAGTGCAATCCGTAGACATTCCTCGCTCCACGAATCCATGGGTTTAAATGACTCCTGGGAGACGAGAGATCGATGATCCTAATCTTTCTCATGCGGTCTCCTCTTAAATGGAACAACAAAGAGCCAACGCAGCAGCGCAAGAACGCAGGATTGGCCGCTAACGAATTCCGGATAGCAAGTTGCTGGCACTTGTATTCAGTGCACGCGCGATCTTCACGATGTTAATAAGGCTGACATTGCGTTCCCCGCGCTCGATCCCTCCGATGTAGGTCCAGTGCAGATTGGCCCTTTCCGCTAGTCCTTCCTGAGAAAGACGAAGTGCAAGCCGTCTTTTTCTTACTGTCATCCCGAGCTGGGCGCGAGGGTCACTCTCCACGTCCCCGATACTCAGTCTGCGATGACGATGGGTCTATAGACGATAAGTATTGTTCAGACTATCATGTTCGAAGTAACTGCTCGCGCATAACTAGCAAATGTAGCGGTGTTGCTTAATGTTTGTTAAGAATTTGTTACCTTGCAAACGTCTGTGCGTTCAAAACGGATGAGTTAAAAGGGGGAACAAAATATGAGGCTAGTCATAGCCGTCTTGATGCTGATCGGTCTCGCCATTTCTGCTAAAGTGCCCGACTTACCGCAGGGCGCAAGCCTATATCTGCAAAATCAAAGCAAATCAGACGAAGCTGGAAGATTTGAGTTCTTGCTGCGAAACGCACTGACCAAAGCAGACGGTGACTCCGCAAAAAAGAGTCGTTGGGGAGCCAAGCATTACTTTCGCAGCGGATTGAATATTGTCCCCCAAAAAGAGAAGGCCCAATACGTGCTCTCGTTTTACGTGATTCACCGTGAGCACACGGCGCAAACGCTGGGAGATGCCGTACTACAAAATACAAACGGCGATCAACTCTGGTCTGCAGAGTATCACTGCGGCGAACTGGACACGGTAGCGATGTGCGTCGGATGGCTGAGCGACGACGTAAAGGGCGCTCAGGTAAATCCGGAAGGCAAGCGTGCCGGGTTATTGGGCTGGAAGCTGAAGTAAACTCCAGCGGGTCATTTTTATCAGGCTATGGAAAATAAATTCCACACTCACCGGTTTCGCACAAATGAAAAAGTGTTGTTGCGAGTGCCTTCAAAAGGTAGCGCGCCCGGATTCTGTGCCTCCGGAATAAGAACGCACTTGCGCATTGATGAGGTGTATCCGCTGCAATATCAAAACCTCAAAAATGTGATGTCGAAGATCGCCCGAAACTCTCGAAGCTAATTCGAGCAGCGAACGGACGGCACGCGCTACTCCACTCCTGGATGAATCATTTTTCGCAGGTCGTGCGGCCTCTGCAGAAAAACATTTCATGCAATACCTCTCATTTCGTGGCTTGTATGTGGGTTGGGAATTCAGTAGTCGAATTTAATGCTGTTCGCGATTTTTATTCCCGTCTTCGCGCTTGCCGCATTGCCGGCTGCGAAAATCAGCATGAAGAGCAGTGACCCTCTGGAATTGTGAAGGGGCTTCGGATCCGCCACCGCCTCAAATTCCTTACGAAGCCGGGCCATGAAGAAACCAATAATCTCGCGATGATCCACTGACTTGTGATCCTCCTCGACATGCGTTTCACTCAACAATGACCGAAACTTCCAGCTCGAATAGAAGAATTTCTCCCAATCCGCTGTACCAAAAACCTTCGTCAAGCGTTCCGGCAGGGCCCCTTGCGGCTTGCGATTCCGCATCAGCATCCGGTTCACCGCTGAATACGGGAACAGTATCCAAAGATCCACAGCGCGAGTCGTTGCTAGGGCCGAGATGACCTTCCATTCCACGGACGCGCCGAACGGATCGAGGAAAACAACCGCCCGCTCGCGTTGGGTATTTAAATTTGAGCACCATTTCAGAAGTGCATTATTGGCATCTTCGTTGATGACATCAACCTTCTTCTGCTGAAACTCTGCTGCGACAGCTTCCAGCTTTTTGCACTTCTTCGCGCTCTTTTCGATAAACACATATTTGTCGAAAGGAGGCTCGACCTCAAGCGCTCGTCGCACGCTTCCCTTTCTGAACTTCTCTTCCGCTTTCTCAAGTTCGGGGAAAAAGGTAGCAAATCCGCCGAGCGCAGGTCGCCTGATCACGCCGGTACCGGCGAAAGCGTCAACGTAACAGGTTGTATAGAACTGAGCCTTGGCGTTTTTTGTGAAGATATTCGTGTAGGCGGAGAGATACCTGCTCAGCACTTCCAGCTTTTGCTGGGTCCATGGGCCGCCAAAAATGGTTTGTTGGGTCAGAGTCCTGACTTTCTCAGAAAGCCCGTCTCGTCAATGCCACTGTAGCACCGCTTCGGATTCAAAGCGCCCACTTAATTAGGCGAATAAAAGGCGAATATAGGTATAATGCTCCCAATAACCGCTGCAGAGTCTCCTTTACTGACACCAAGGATCCCGTGTGACATTGAGATACAAGCGGGATCGTTTTACGAAGCCGTTGCGTTGCCATTGCAAGTTCCGGGCGGGCAAGATGACTCCGAAGTGGGCCCTATGACTGAGTTGTCATCGCTACCTATCGTGCCCCAGTGGAGCATTCGCATCAGGCGTAATCAGGTCACACGATGGGCCGAAGGCAAGCGCGATGGTCCGGCGGGAGTCATAACGAGGCAACGGATTATGAGCCTTCTCAATAAGCAGGTTTGATGACACAGCCCTTTACTTAACGCCGAGCATTGGTAGTATGAAAGGCAGCCAGGATGAGCGAACATTCAAAGATCGAGTGGACAGATGCAACCTGGAACCCTCTCAGGGGATGTACGAAGATCAGTCCCGGCTGCAAACATTGCTACGCTGAAACCTTCGCAGAGCGTTTCCGGGGGGTCAAAGGGCACCCGTACGAGCAGGGTTTCGACCTCCGCCTCGTCCCGGAAAAACTTGCTGAGCCTTTTCGCTGGTCCGGGCCTCGAACTGTTTTCGTTAACAGCATGAGTGATCTCTTCCAGCCCGGCGTTCCGGACGCCTACATCGAGGATGTCGTTCAGGTTATGGTCGAGGCCGATTGGCATACCTACCAAGTGCTGACCAAGCGCTCAGAGCGCCTGCGAGACCTGCTTTCAACTAAGCTCCGCTTTGCAGCCAAGCAAAGACACATATGGTGGGGTGTCAGCGTTGAGGATAAAAAATATGGCATACCGCGAGTTGAGCACCTCCGTACTGCTACCGCGAGCGTGAAATTCCTATCTATTGAACCGCTCCTCGAAGACTTAGGGGATTTCAATCTGTCCGGTATCGATTGGGCCATCATCGGTGGAGAAAGCGGCAATGGAGCACGACCGATGGAACCGCAGTGGGTAGACAAAATTCTAAGTCTTTGCCGTGGCCAAGATGTAGATTTCTTCTTTAAGCAATGGGACGGCGTTGCATAAATCCGTTGCCGGGCGCAAACTTCACGGGCGAACCTACGATGAAATGCCCAAACGTGCTGTAGTCATTATGCCCGACAAGAAGGAACGCCTTTTAATGGCGAAACCCTTCGAAGCCAAAGTCCCACTATGGAAGTCGCCCTCTAAAAGCAGCCATTCAAGCCGCCCCAAATCCGAACCGCGTTCTCTTACCATCGTCACAGCTTAACTTATTCGACTAAAAGTAACTTGCGCGTCATTGGGAAAAGTTTCACTCCTGGGTCTCGCCGCTCTGGGAGGGTCTATGCGTACATCACCACGCTCTTCAAGGTTAAGGAGAGCTTGCCGGTAGTTTTTTAGGATATAAGGCTTGCCGTTGTGATGCTGATGATAAATCTGCTCTGGCGTTAATACTTTTCCAGCATAAGTTGCTAGCAATTCTTCTTCGAGCTCTGCAAGCGGCGAGAATAATCCGGGCTGGTAAATGTCTGCACTCGGATCATGCTCTAGCGAAGGAACATCATGGTCAAAACTTGTGCCCTCTTTCGCGCTAATTTCCTTAAACAATGCCGTCCCGTATTTATGCCTTGAAACTCCCAAAAGATGATGAGTAGACCTGGTTCCCGTCCTACTCCGATAAGTAAATTTTCCGACTTTGGCTCCCAGCTTCTTGATTGCGTCCTGCATCGAGTTCAGGATTGCCTCTTCTCTTTCTGCGGGCGCCATATTCGCCACGGTTCTTCGCAATTCCTCGGCCCGCTCAGCACGGAAAAATTCATTAATGGGCTCGTTCATTGCCTCACGGCCTAAGTTCATATTGAATCGGTTGTAATTGAAGAAGAAAAGAAAATCACTTCCCCAATGAGCGATTGAAGCCCCGATCAAGTCAATCGAAATTCCCGCATATCCCCAAGGATCCGCGAAAAACAAGGTAGGGACTTTAACTCGCTCAATCCTTGGAATGATTTCTCGCCCGATGGTCTTGGTTCGAAAGACCGGGTAATGTTTGAGTTTGTCGATACCAAGGAATCCTGCAACTTCTTTTTTCAATGTCTCGACGAACTCTGGATTTTCGTCATTGAAAAACAATTGTGTAACATCCCGCAGCATCTCTGTCTTAACAACATGATCGAGGATTAGTAACGGCGTAGAGGGCGTACCATCCCGATATCGTCCCGGCCCGCAGAAAAGATCCACGTACATGATCTTTCCTTCCTTGAGCAGGGCCTCAGGCAGAATTATGTTCGCCCAGCCTCCGAAGTATTTGCTGACGATTCGGTGTTTCTTTAGCGAGGCTGCCGTGGGTGTGTCGAAAAAACTGGCATCGGCCATACACCGCCATGTCTACGGGCTGAAAGTGCGAACGCCGTCGGGCGCTGGAGAAATTGAAATGCAGACTTCATTTTCTAGCAGGACGGCAACGCTTATTGGCGGGGACGGCGGATCAGATGACGCAGGCGCTAGAAGTTCTGGTCATCCCTCTTGGACCTGCTCGAACTGTTCAACCAGTGCGGTTTCTATTTCGGGAGAGTGTCTCTCGCCCCTTGCGACTCGGCTGACATAGGAACGGTCAACGCCAAATCGCCGTGCGATCCGGGTGTACATCCCACACAAAGATTCGATGTAGTGATGGAGTTCGTTTAGCTTCTGTTGTGGTTTCATTTGCGGCTCCATTCAAAAGCTTCTAACTTAACTGTGACGCAATCAGTGGCGGATGGGTTGTGCAGCACAATTTGGTGCTCACGCTGCCTTTTCCAGTTGCGGCGATGCTACGTCTTTTGACGAAGTTTCTTTCACGGTCACGCGCTTGCCTGTAGCGTGGAGCAAGTCTGCGTTGACTTCGCCGCCTAAGAGAATCGCAAATGCCGTCCAGTACAGCCAAACCATCAGGGCAATGGCCGCTGCCAAAGTGCCATAAGTCTTATTCAGACTGGCGAAGCGCCGGAAATAAAAACCTAAGGCCCAAGACAATACAATCCAACTCCCAACCGCGATGAGGGCACCAGGCAGGGTTCGCATGAATCGTTGTTTGACATTGGGAGCAAGAAAGTAAATGAGTTCGACAGCAAGCACGGCAAAAGCGACGGCCAATGACCAGCGCAGATAAGGCCAGACGGTCAAGAAGATCGCGCCTAAGCCGACTTTTCCCGCGAGCCAGCCACCGAAGTTCGGGCCGACCAACATCGCGGCCAGAGCAATGATCAGCAGGGCACCAATCAAAAAAGTCAGCCCAATTGCCAGTGGCCGAGTTCTCCAAAAGGGACGATTCTCTTCGACATCGTAGGCGATGTTCAGCGCCTCCATCATTCCGGAGAAGCCACCGGATGCCGCCCAAATAGTTCCGAGAATTCCAACCGAGAGGAAGTGGCCCCGATACGGGGTGATCACATCGCGGAGAACGCCGCGAACCAGACCCATGCTGTCTTGCGGGATAAAGCGCGACATAAATGAGAGCGCCTGATCGAAAAGATTGGGAACCGGCAAATAGGCGACGATGGCGGCGAAGACGATGAGAAGCGGGAACAATGACAGTACAAAATAGTATGACAGCCCGGCCGCCATCTGCATGGTGTGCTTGCGCTGGACATCATCATAGGTGCGCACCAGCGCGTTCTTGACCTGATGGAATCGCATCGGTTAAGCCTCTGATAGTGTGATGCTGAATTTCATCTACTCAGTTCAGCTCTGGTTGTGGATTGCCTAGCTGCCCAACGGTCAGATTGCACGCCAGTTGCAGGTGCAGAGATTTTTTCAGAAGAAGTCACTTTTGTTGACATCCATGCCCAGGTCGTTCTCATCCCATCCTCAAAAGCGCGAGGCACAATGTCTATCCCAGTGGCAAATCTCCGTATCGAAATCGCGGGCTTCCCAATTAACGATTATCGGATCGTTGACCGCAGTCTTGAAATGCGTGTGCTCGATTCTAACGGTCAAGCGTTTAAGGATTCGCGTAGCACGTGGCGACGGCTCACCACAGACGAACTGCTATTGCACTTCAGATTTGCCACACTTGTCTCGCGTTGGTTCTCCGAGAGAATGGCGGCGTGTGACGCAGACGCGTGGCTAGAACGAAAGCGAGCAGACGCTGCATAGCAAAGCCGGCATTTCTGGAGCGGCTGGCAGTTCGTTAGCAAGCGCCACTTCGAAAAAGATCAATTTCAGCACACTGGTTTGACAGCAGCGCCTTCGAAGCGTAGGTTGGCTCCGGTTTTCAGTCTGGCATCGTTCAGTCTGACATTCAGGAGGTCAGCATGCGCACAGTTTTAGTATTCGCGTTGATGCTGGCGTGCTGCGTTGTAACAGTGGCGCAGGCGCCGGCCGGGCCCAATGTTTGCATGATCGTTGTGATTCACCCCAAGCCCGGCAGCGAGATGCAATACACCGCCGGCCACATACGTCATATCGCCTGGCACAAAGCCCAGAAAGACACGTGGACGTGGTTCACTAACGACATTACTACCGGCCCGGATACCGGCGCACAGTTGGCTGGCAGTTGCGGCCATCACTGGTCTGATTTTGGCCCCGAGCGCGAAAAGTTCATGGCCGCCGATATGGCAGATGTGGAAAAGAACATTCTGCCCTATGTCTCCAATGCGCAGATGTCGTATTGGAGTTTCCGGCCCGACCTGAGCCGCGACAATTCTCCGGAGGGCCAGAATCCGCCGACGCCGTACCTCAGCGTCACTCACTTCTTTCTTCGTCCCGAGGGAATAACCGCATTCACGGACAGCATTAAGAAAGTTAATGAAGGCGCGCAGAAGAGCAATTACGGAACGCCCGGCCGCATTTACCAGCTAATCAATGGTGGCGAAGGGCCGCACTTCGTGCTGGTGGTACCGCGTAAGAGCCTGGCCGACCTGCAGCCACCAGACAAGACGCTGGACCAGATGATGGCGGACGCTTTCGGCGACGAAGGCAAAAGCACGATGGACGCGCTTCGCAAGAGCTACCATCGCGTGGCGACGGAGTTGCTACACTCCCGACCCGACCTGAGCTACACACCTGCGGGCAAGTAGTTCCGCTATTTGGGCGGGATAGATGCGGAGCCATCTTTCGGCGGACGCTCTATCTCGCCAAATCCATTTGTGGAACATCCATCCCACATTGGTCTGTTGATGAGCAGTCTGCAGCGCTCCTACTGCAAGGCGCGACACGCACCCTGATAGCATCGGTCCTGAGGACAACCCTAAGTGAAGCGAGATATTAAACGAGAAGCGCCGCCGGTTCCGGGACAGGTCCGCGTGGCGGTTGTCGGCACCGGGAACGTGGGTGCAACTTTCTCGTACGCGCTGCTGCTGAGCGGACTGGCTGCCGAAATTGTATTGATTGACGCGAATCGAAAGAAAGCCGAGGGCGAGGCCATGGATCTGAATCACACCGTGCCTTTCGCCCATCCCACGAAAATTTGGGCAGGAGATTACGCGGACTGCGCCGGAGCCACAGTGACCGTTATTTGCGCGGGGACCGGACAGAAGCCGGGTGAGACCAGGCTCGACTTATTGCAGCGCAATGCCAGTATCTTCGCGGAAATTGTTCCACAGGTGGTGCGAGACAATCCTCAGGGGATTCTGCTGATCGCCACCAACCCGGTGGACGTGCTCACGTACGCTTCCTGGAAAATCTCTGGCATGCCGGCGCAGCGGGTGATCGGGTCCGGCACTATCCTCGATACCGCACGATTTCGTTATCTGCTCAGCCAGCACTTTGGAGTTGATGCTCGCAGCGTACACGCCTTTATCATTGGCGAACACGGCGACAGCGAAGTGCCGGTCTGGTCGCTGGCCAATATTGCGGGAATGCGGCTGCGGGAATTCGCTCGCGCCCACGACATGTCAATTGACCAAAAGAAGATGGACGAGATCTTTAGTCAGACGCGCGACGCGGCTTACGAAATCATCCAGCGCAAGGGCGCGACTTATTATGCTGTTGCCGCCGGATTAATGCGTCTGGTGGAGGCAATTTTACGCAACCAAAGCACGGTGCTCTCGGTCTCGAGCCTGATTACGGATTATTACGGCATCAGCGATGTTTGCCTGAGCTTGCCTACTCTGGTAGACCGTGGCGGAGTGGAACGAGTGTTGAAGATTGAGTTGGGGAATGAGGAAATGCGACGGCTACGCCATTCCGCCGCAGTCCTGAAGAAAACCATCGCCAAGCTCAAGCTGAGCGCCACCCGGCGCTCCAAGTAGGTGCCAGACCCCATCCAAATTCCGGCCGCGACACCCGGCCAGCCGAGTTGGTAAACTGGGGACATCGGAGTGCGCCCG
The DNA here is from genome assembly GCA_035651655.1 of Terriglobales bacterium. Lineage (NCBI taxonomy): Bacteria > Pseudomonadati > Acidobacteriota > Terriglobia > Terriglobales > Terriglobales bacterium. Next base: position 33,238 of record DASRFG010000035.1, on the reverse strand, counting down.
TAGCTCAATTGGATAGAGCGCCAGCCTCCGGAGCTGTAGGTTGGGGGTTCGAGTCCCTCCGGGCGCGCCATTCCTTCTGTTTTCGCCCTTTCAAAGATCCTCTCGAATGGGTTTCTGTATTTCGGATAAAGACTTACACCGTTCGTGGCGCAGTCCGAAAGCTGGGGATCGTTCGTGATTTCGACACGTCGGGGAGCGGCTTGGAGCATTCGTGGCGGGGTAATACCCGCCTTTTCTCACTTGCCTGTCTGAATTCTTTAAACTCCAGAACTCTTCTGAGATCTTCTCGTTTTAGGCACAACTATTGTCCTATTGACATCGTTCAAGTTTTGGAATAGGTTCCGCGGCGTAAGTGTTCCCGAGATCGCTGATTATTATGATGTCGGCAAACGATCCAGCTAAATCGCGCGTGGAACGTGAAGACTTGTGCCTTGTCCTCAGCGCGATTCTAGGCGATACATCCCTGTGGGCCGACGACGTTCTTCTCGAGAAACGTCTCGGCCCAAGCCGCGACCAATTCGTTGATCTGGAAAAACCACGCGAGATCTACGTTCGAGATTTGTTTCCGCTGCGAGTCGAGCGAGGTGGCAGGATCATTGTCGGCGGCGGCGGGGTCATAGTCCAGTGTGTTAATAACAAACAGCCAGCTATTAAGTACGCGTTAAAGATTCCGCGGCCATCACTGTTTGGAGGCGATAGTCAGAGCGTAGAGTGGAACATCCGGGATGCTGCTCAAGAGTACCTCAAGCATGCGCCATTGTCCCACGAAAACGTTGCGCGTGTTCTCGGCCCAGGCAAGATAGATATCCGTGAGCGATCTGGGCGGGAAGTAGTGTTCTCGGTAATTTTGATGGAGTGGATCGATGGAGCGGTACCGTTAAATAGGTATCTTGCACAAGAAGAGGTCGATTTTAGAGCGGTGCTGGACATTCTGACGCAATGTTTCAAAGGATTGGCCTACATACACGATCAGGCACTGATTCATTGGGATATAAAATCTGACAACTTACTAGTTAGTGAAAGCGGCGTAGTTAAGCTTACTGACATCGGAAACGCCCGCTATGTCAAGAATCCAGCTAGAGGCGATCTGGTTTATTCTACGCGGGGTAACCCACCCTTGCCTCCGCGGGGGCATAGTACGGAACGAAAGACCGAGACTTCTAGACGCGTCGCCTATAAATTACCATCACTCGAATGGGACTGTCCCTGGCTCGATATGTGGATGCTGGCTCGGGAACTGAATCGCATCTTTAAGGCTAAACTCAAACTCTACGATATGGATTGTGAAGAGCAGGCCTTTCCAGGCGACATCCAGTCCCGTGCGGATCAATTCTTAGAGAAGTTCCCATCGCGCGACGATAACGCGACATTTGCATTGGCTTTTGTGCGATTGATCGTCAACCGTTTATTGCGGCCAAACGGTCCTGATAAGCCCAAGTGCTACGACACTGCCGATGCGGTAGTTCAGGATTTAGCGAAGGTTCTGCCAGAATTCGGAGGTGCGCAGGCGGTTCCTGAGCTACGGGCCATACCACAGCGGGTGCTTAGACTTCCGCAATCTGGAAACGCGCCATGGACCGAGCGCGTAAACCATGTTTTTAATTCCTCGGCCGTGCAGCGTCTTCGCAGGCATAAGCAACTCGGTGCCGTGTCTCAGGTTTATCCCGGGGCAAATCATGTGCGGTTGGAGCACGTGGCTGGAGTCTTGGCTGCGACAACAGATTATGTCAGAGCTCTTTACTCTCACCGGTCGGATCCGTTTTGGAGGCTGACAATTGATTCGAAAGACATTGATGCTCTACTGCTGGCGGCGATGCTGCACGATGTAGGCCATCTGGCCTTTGGACACTACTTGGAAGAGATGGAGGGGATGGTTAAGGGGCGTACACATGTAGACTATGCCATTTTACTGCTACATCCCGACCACGGGGATAGCGACGTACGATTTGGCTCTGACAGCCGGATCGCCGCTGAAACGGACCGTCGTGCAATTAGAGAATTGGTCTGTTTGGATTGGGCAAAGGAACAGGTGGCGGACGCATTCCTTCGCCGTGTCGCTGAGATATTGAGACCAAGCAAGAAGTCCGCCCGGGCGGAGCAAGATGATGATGCTCCGGTCCTTTATCCAGCCGAAAGCGAGCAGATCAAGGTGAATATTCTGCATAGCATACTGGACAGTGCCGTTGATGCCGACAAGCTTGACTACCTGCTTCGAGATGCCCATCATTGTGGTGTTCGTTACCCCGAGGGAATAGATACCGACCGTTTTTTTCAGTCATTGACTGCTGTTCCTTTTTTCCCGGGCTTCGAGTCTCACGAACCTCCCCAGGCATCCATTGCGGTTACTGAGAAGGGGGTACTTCCAGTCGAAAGCATGCTTATTGCGCGGTATCAAATGTTTTCGTGTGTCTATTGGCACCATACGACCCGAGCTCTTACGGCTATGCTGCAATTCCTTGTCTTGACTTTCCTGGGAACCGACACAGAAAGAGTTGACCAAAGGCTCGACGAACTCCTGGGCAACTTCCGCGAACTCGACGATGAGTCGGCACTGATCTGGCTGAAAGAAAAGCTCACGGACAACCCAGGAATTTCGGAGCAAACACGAACCTTTCTTCAATCAATTGCTGATGGTCTCTTGGGTTTAGATCGCAAGCTTGTTTATTGGCCGGGATTCGAGTTGCAATACGACCCTATCCCTCAGAGTGCGACGCGTCGAGTGTACGACGGACTAATGCGTGAATCGATAAACGCCGGCAATGCGGGTAACCCGGCCGACTACGTCAAAGCCATATGTGACCTACGTGGCAGCTTCGTCGAAAAATTCCGCGATTCGGTTAGGCGAGGATTTCGCGAGGAGCTCGGATTTGTAGACGGAGAAATTCTCATTGATATCCCCCCTGCCGGAAAAGATCAGGTTAAGAACGTTTTTATCAGTGAAGCGGGCTGGATCAAGCCGATTGAGGATTTGTCTCCTCTCTCAGGCGCCGTAAGCGACGCCTTTCGCTATTGGGTACGGAAGCCGCGGGTTTTTCTGAGCCCGAGTGCATGGAAAAAGTGTGGAAGTGCGAAACTAACTGCCGATGACGTTTCCAAATTATGCTTGTCATGCTTGGAAGAAATGTTCATCAAGCAGAAGAAGTTGCCTCTTGGAAAGGTCGGTTAAAACAATGCGTACTAGCCCAGACGCCGCCGATTGAAAATCACAACGCTTCCTGGCGCACGACGACCGGTCCGCCGCATCGCGGCTTGTTAAAATGGGGTTTCGTGGCGCGCGAAATTCAGACACTAAGCTGATGAACACGACACGGCGGGGATTCAAGGTGTCCAAAAACCTCACTAGATGGTTCTAAACTCTGGCCGATCTGCAAAAGCGTCAAGTCTGGCCGGCTTCCGGTCAGATCGAGAGTTCTAAGATCGTCCCTCCGGGCGCGCCATAGACTCCGTAACCCGCCTCGACGTCTTTGACCCTCGATTCGTTTTCCCTAACTCACAGCGAAACCCATTGTCCCGAGCCCGTATTGCGTAATAACGCAAAAAGTGTGTTTTGTTAGGAGGACAAAAAAAATCGCACATCCTCCGACAATTGCAGGCGTCTGCTTTGGTTGAGAGAGCCCGTCAAGCCGACGGTTGGAGAAAATCATGAAACTACCTTATGTACTGGGAATGATTGCGCTGTGTCTTGGGTGTGGTGGTTACGGCCCTTCAAGCAATATGCCTCCGGCGCCGGGAACAGTTCCCGTAATTGCTCAGCTTTCGCCTGAAGAGACGAGCGCGGGTAGTCCGGGTTTCATTTTAACGATCAACGGCAGCAGCTTTGCCAATAATGCGTTCGTGAATTGGAACGGTACGCATCCGACCACAATGGTCTTGACCGCGAAACAACTCACCGCCAAGATTCCGGCGGCGGCGATTGCCACCTCGGGCACGGTAGCTGTTACTGTAACCAACCCTGGGACTCCAGGCGGTGCTTACGGTGGCGGCACCGTGGACGAAACGTCAAAGCCGAAAAGCTTCACCATCAAGTAGCCCTTATCGGCAACCCGCGAGAGCATGGCCGCCCGGCCGTGCCGGCGAAAACGCTGCCTGGCCGGGCCGCGCACTCGGAGAATCAAACCGGCGCATGGGTCGCGCCCTTCGGCTGTCGCCCTGCCTCCTGTCCGGCGCTTGGTCGCGAGGAAGCTGGGGCCCCAGATGGAAGGCCTGCACCCCGAGGGCGTCCTCCCGCATCTAGAGATGTGAACACGGGGTATCCTTCCTGGTCGTTTTGGACTTGCACTGGCAGTGCTTCATAGGTAACATCATGGTGTCCTCCAAACGGCCGCACGTTCCCGTGACGGCACTCCGCGCCCAAGCTCCTGGCTCCAGGCGCCAAATGGACAGGTAGAAGATTTCAGGTATCAACTTTCCAGCCGCAACGGGTTTCATGGCAGGTGAAGGTTCGCACCACCAGCAACATTCCCCGCGGCGTGAAAACCAGCGCATTTCCAGGCCTTCAATTTGAAGGATAGAAGAGAGCAATATGAACTTTGGACCGAGAAGGCCCTCCGGACCCGGAGGGAAAAATAGACGTCGGCACGGCCGGCGTCCACCCAAGAACCGCCCCGGACAAGGCGGCAGCCGAGGTGGCGATGCCCGCAATCGGCACGGCGGAATTTATTCCGCGCCCATGGACCATGCCTACCGTAACGCCCTGAACGGCAGCAACGGAAGGGGAGGAGGCGGGCGAGGATCATTTGGCCCCGGTTATTCTGCGGTGGATCCGGAGCCCCTGCCGCAGAGCGATTCCGGGCCACGTATTTTCGCCTTCGTGGACGACCTGTTCTTCCTGGCAAAAATTCAGGAAATCGCGCGCAAACTCAACGTGAAAGTCGAGTTCGTCAAGACCGATAAAGACCTGACCGAGAAACTTGAACAGAACGGCGAAGAAAAACCCTCCCTGATTATCTTTGATCTGAACAATGCCGGCGCCAAGCCGCTGAGCATGATTCCCAAGCTCAAATCCAAGCTGAAGAAGGGGACCAGCATTATCGGGTTCCTATCTCACGTGCAGGGCGATCTGAAGGTGAAGGCGCAGGAAGCGGGATGTGACATGGTGCTGCCGCGCTCGGCCTTTTCCCAGAACCTGCCCCATCTGCTTCGCCGCCACGGAGCTCCCGACGAATTGGAAGCGGGAAGCGAGCAGCATTAATACGGGTTTCGCACTATCCAGGCTAGCCCGGTGGCCAGCCTAGCGGGCGCCCACCCAGCAGGTGCAAGTGAAGGTGAAACACTGACTGCCCTGCGCCGGGTCCGACGTTAAATACCGTCCGATATCCATCCTCAATCTTACGTTCGCGAGCGATCTTCGCCGCCACAATGTGGCAATAGCCGATCAGTTCCGCGTCCTCCGGCTTGGCCTCTTTCAAACCAGGGACATGTTTCTTGGGAATTATGAGCACGTGGGTTGGAGCTTGGGGATTAATGTCGTTAAACGCGAAGACCAGGTCGTCTTCGTAGACCTTCTTGGTGGGTACTTCGCCACGAATCATTCGGCAAAACAGGCAATCGGGCATGGACAGTTCCCAGTGGAGTTCTCAGTGTAAACCAGGACAATGGAGAGAAAGGAACGGGAGGCAGGTGCGAGATCAGTCTAATCTGACCAGGAATATTCCTCCCTGCGAAGTACGGGTCTCGCGGGCTATTTCTTCGGCGCGATGCTTGTCATCGTCGGGGACCCGGACGCGCAGCCACCAGGCACCCGTAGGGCTGGCAAATGCCAGGACTTCAGCAGAGTGATAGCGCCGGGTGAGGTGGTGGCGCAATTTCTCCGCCGCTTCTTCCTTACCAAAGCCGCCGATTTGCACGGCCCATCTTCCCCCCTGCTGGATCGAGGCAGGGGTCTTCAGCACTTCTAATTTCACTGTGGCAATTCCCGGACGCCAAACGTCAACCGCTTGTGCCGCGGCCAGGGACAGGTCAACGATGCGACCGTGGACAAACGGGCCGCGATCGGTAATGCGAACTACCACGGAATTTTGGGTCTTTAGGTTGGTGACCCGTACCATGCTCCCCAGTGGGAGGGTGCGATGGGCTGCGGTGAGGGCATGCATGTCATAAATTTCACCGTTGGCAGCACGCCGGTGGTTGTAGGGTGGACCATACCAGCTTGCCAGACCGGTTTCGACAAATGCAGCACCGTTGTTTTCGTTGGCTTCAGCAGCCGGCTCGGTGGCCCCGGGTGCCGACGGAGATTGGTCGGCTACTGACTCATCCTGGGCCGGAGTCCGGGAGGGCAGCTCATCAGCCGGCTCATTTTGCGACGGATTGCGTGCCGTTATCGGCGGAGTGGGCGGGACCTTCACGCGCGCGGCCCGATGATTTCCGCAGCTCGCCAACAGCAAAGCCGAGGCCACAACGGTCAGCGCACCAAGAATATGGAGGGATCCGAATCTATTGATCACTTTTTTCGCTGCTGGTCCAGATAGTCGGCAAGCTCGGCAAAGTGCTTGGCGGCTGCTCGCAATGCTCCGCTTGAGCCCTTACGCACCGCGGGTACTACTTCGTCGTTCAAGTATGCAATAAATTGGTCCGCGTCTCGCTCTATGCCCTTCTTCCTGAGCGAGCTGCGTAAGCTGGCCTCCGCTTTACCCAGTCCCCGGCCAGCCTGGCGGAAAGCCTCGTCCAGCTTGGATTTGAACCGATCTGACTTGCGTTTCCCTGCCAAGCTGCACCCCACGTTGAAGTTAGGTGGATAGAGGTCTTGCGATTATCCAGTGCTGGAGGGCCAGCGTCAACGTAGAAAGCTGTGTTTGTACCTGAAAAGGAAACCAGTTGGACAGCAAACCTCTGGTCGTCGGTTGACTTCTTAGTAGCTAAGCATCTGGCACATAAGTTGCCACAGAGTGGGTTGGGGGTGAGATGTCCAGGGGGCAATTTACGCGTTTTGTGGCACTCGCCCTGTGTTTGACGGCTTGGTCCGCGGTTGGCCAGACGCCGGCAGCCCCGAGCCCAAGTTCCCCGAGCCCAGGTTCCCCGGGCCCAGGTTCCGCAGAGCGACAAGGGGCATCTTCCGCTATTAGCGGGGCGAGCGAGATTCCGAAGAATGACTCAGTAGCCAGTGTCGCAGCGGCCACGAGCGACTCTCAGCCTGCAGAATCAAAACCATCAGTTCCAGCTTCCGCACAGCCTACATCAGCGCAACCAGTGGTGATGGTAGTGCCCGATTCACCGTCTTACATCGCGCTTACCAAGCAGCAAAAGCTGCATCACTTCATGCAACGCACCTATTCGCCATACACCTTTTTCGGAGTGGCTTTCGATGCCGGGTGGGCGCAGATGACCGACGACTGGCCAGCTTATGGCCAGGGGATGGCAGGTTACGGAAAGCGCTATGGGGCGCTTCTAGCGGACGGAGAGGCAGCGGCATTTTTCCAAGGTTTTCTGTTGCCTACGCTTCTGCACACCGATCCCCGTTATTTCCGACAAGGACCCGGAAGGCCGCTGCTGGAGCGCATCTCCTATGCGGTTTCTCGGGTGGCGATCACGCGAGCGGACAGCGGCCACGACACGGTCAACACACCGCAAATTCTCGGCTCGTTGTTGTGTGCCATTGTCAGTAACGCCTACTATCCGAGGCCACAGAGAGGCGTGGAGTATTCGGCCAGCCGCTTAGAAGGGTCATTGCTCTCCATTGCACAAACCAATCTGCTGCGCGAATTTATGCCCGACCTGCGTCGCATATTCAAGAAGCACGAACCGGAAAAGCTGAAACGCCTGGAGGAGAAAGTACCCTTCTCGGAAAAGATTGATCCCGATGTACACAAGGAAGAGCCGTCTTCCGCACCCAAGGAAGAACCCGCCTCACCACCTAAGGAAGAACCTGCATCGGTGACAAAAGCGCCCGCCTCCTCGCGGCCGTGACGTTCTCTATCTCAAAAAGAGAATTTTAGCGATCTGGAGTGATCTCTTCGAGACAACAATGAACTCTGGAGCTGCATGACAGTCCAGCAGCTATCGTAATTAAGCGCCAGAGCAGCGTTTGCCACAAAATGTAAGCTCAGCGACCTATTGCCCTGACAATAGAGAATGGGTCCACCGGAGGCGATTGCTGCCTGAACAAGACACATTAGCGCTCAAAGTGGGAGGGCTGCCGGTCAAGGTATTGGGGATCGGTTCCGATGGCAAGCCTTTCATCGCGAATGCTGTGGCTAATGAACTCAGCCCACGTGGAGCACGTCTTGATGGCATTGCCTTCATCAAGACGCCGGGCGAGATCATCGGGGTGCAATACGGCAACCGTAAGGCTCGCTTCCGGGTAGTGTGGGTGCTCGAAAGCAACTCGCCCGAGGCCGCGCAGATTGGCATCAAGACTCTTGATACCTCCAGTTCCCTTTGGCCAGCGGACATGTTGGCGGCGCAACAAGACATACGCTTCAACTGGTTTAATCCCACATCAGGTTCACCTCAAGAGGAACGCAGACAATACGCGCGTTACCGGTGCAGTGGGAATGTAGGATTCCGCACCGCGGGTGCGGAACGGCATATCTGGGGCAAGCTCGCGGAGATCGGCCTGGGCGGTTGCTACATTGAGATTGCGGCACCTTGTCCGGTGGGCACCAAGCTGGAGATCACAGTGCAGGTTCAGGGCGCAGAAATGCCGATGAGCGCGGAAGTCCGTACTGCCGTTCCGGCGATGGGGATGGGCGTCGAATTCACCATTTTCAAAGGAGACGTCCGGGAACGGCTCAAGCAATTTATCCAAAAGCTCGCACCACCGAGGCGGCAAGAGGTGGTTGCCAAACTGGGACCAGACCCGGAACTGCTTGAAGTCTCGACAAAGAGTGACCTCCAGGCTCCCTCAGAAATTTCGGCTGCCGTGCCGCCGCCTGAGACGTCTGTCCAGCAATTGGCAGCGCGAATTGAAGCTGCGATGGAAAGCTCTGTCAGCAACGCCAGCCCAATGAAGTTGGCATCCGATCCAACAAGGTTCCTTTCTCTGCTGCGTGAATTCTTTAGTGAAAATGACGTGCTCACCCGCGAAGACTTCAAGCGCCTGTTAGAAGAATCAAAATCCTGATTCTTCGCCGCGAATTTTCCGGTCTTCATTCCATCAAGTTTGATCTGTTCTTTCCTTCGGTTCTGGTTAGAATGTCTGCCAAGTGCTTCCCTTAACAGATAAAAAGGCGACAGCGCGGCTGCGCTCCCGGCTGCTGCGGTGGTATGACCACAAGCGCCGCGATCTGCCCTGGCGCAGAACAAGAGATCCGTACTCAATCTGGGTATCCGAAATCATGCTGCAACAGACCCGGGTGGCGGTGGTCCTGAATTATTACCAAAGATTTCTGCAGCTTTTTCCAGATGTGAATTCCTTGGCGGGGGCAGACATCTCGGCCGTACTCGCGGCGTGGAGCGGACTCGGCTACTACCGGCGTGCCCGGGCATTACATGAGGCGGCGAGACGAGTTGTGGCGGAGCACGGCGGCGCCTTTCCGCGCGATGTTGATGGCTTACGCGCTTTGCCGGGTATCGGACGTTATACGGCCGCCGCCGTCGCGAGCATCGCCTTTGACCAACCGGCAGCGGTGGTGGATGGCAATGTGGAACGAGTAATACGCCGGATGTGGGGCGGTGGACGGGACCAAGGTAACGAAATTACCGGGGCCGAGCTATGGCGATTGGCGAATCAACTTGTGAGTCATCGCCGCCCCGGAGATTTCAATCAAGCGATAATGGAGTTGGGCGCGACTGTATGCCTCCCCGGAGAACCACTCTGTCTGAGTTGTCCGGTGTATTCGTCATGCGCTACGCGCGGACCAAGTGCGCGTCGGACACGACAACCGAGGCGGCGAGTTGACGTCCATTACCGACTGGCGCTGCGCCGCGACTCTGTTTTTGTGGTGCGGCGATCGGCTAAACACTCGTTGATGCCGGATATGTGGGAACTGCCAAAATTGCGCTCTGGCCGTCCTGGTCGGAGATCGGGTTCTGGTACCTTCACCCTGCGCCACTCAATCACAGTAACGGACTTCAAGGTCACGGTTAGCCAGGCTTCAGCGCCGCGCAACGCAAGGGGCTGCTGGGTGCCAATAAAGAGGCTGCCGACACTACCGCTCACCGGGCTGACGCGAAAAATCCTACGCCAAGTTCATATCATCTAAATATTGTTGTCACGGGAGGAAAAAATAATGCCCGCTTTGAATGCTGGCGTGCAAGCGCCTGACTTCACGCTCGAGGGAATGGATGGCAAGCAGTTCTCAGTGAGAGAGGCCCTGAAGCATGGCCCTGTGCTGGCGATCTTCTTTAAGATCTCCTGTCCAGTCTGCCAGTTCGCGCTTCCCTACTTTGAGCGTTTGTACAAGGCCTATGGAAAGCGCGGAGTCACCATCGTCGGCATCTCTCAAGATTCAAAGAAAGATACCGCAGAGTTCATTGGGCAGTACGGGATCACGTTTCCGGTAGTGCTCGATGAGAAGCCTACGTATCCTGTGTCCAATGCTTACGGCCTGACCAACGTGCCCACGATCTTCTGGATCGCCAGTGATGGTGAGATTGAAATGAGCAGCGTGGGATGGTCGCGGCAAGATCTTGAGCAGATCAATGCCAAATTGGCGGAAGCGGCCAGTACCAACGTAACGCCGCTCTTCCGGCCCGGGGAAGACGTCCCGGATTTTCGTGCTGGTTGAAGTTCCAAGAACTAAGCCTGCGGTCGCAGGCTAAATGTGAAATAAGACTTGCGAATCAAAGGGCCTGGCGAGTGCCGGGCCTTTTTTTGTGGCCCCAAGGCAGGTGTTCACCACCTGAACGGATTCAAAAACATACCGCGCGAGGAAAGTCCAGCCCGGCACTTCGGTTCCTACCACCTCTGTAACGTTGGCGCTGATCAGGGGCCATGCTACGCTCCGATCACGACTTAGCCAACATCCACATTTTGAGGGACTTATGCGTTTCCAGCAGATCATTTTCACGGCGCTTCTGGTAACCGTCCAAGGGGTTGCCGCAGTACGCCCAGCCAGTTCCGACTTGTTACCTGTGACGAGCGGTTCGCCGCAGGCGCGCAAATTGTTCGAACAGGGCATGGCCAATCTGGAAACTATGCATCCCGAGAGAGCACTGAGCAACTTCCAGAGTGCGGTACAGAAGAATCGCAACTTTGCTCAAGCTCTGATTATGGTCGCGTACCTGACCAGAGATCCAGGTGAAGAAGTCACGTCATTTACCAAGGCGAAACACCTTATGCCGTACGTCTCACCCGGGGAAAGACTTCTGGTCCGCTGGCTAAGCGGCGTGCGGGAGGATGAGTATCTGCCGGCGATCGGCGCTATGAACGATTTACTCACACTGTATTCAAGCGACCCGCGGGTGATGTTCCTGGCCGGCAACTGGCTGCTTCGCCAGCAACGCTATGAACAGGCTGAGTTCGTGCTCGAGACCGGGATCGCGCTGCATCCAAATTATCCCCCAATCATTGACCAACTGGCCCGCGCCTATGCCTTCAACGGGAATTTCAAAAAAGCTTTCTCGCTGATGGATCGCTACATGGAGCTGCAGCCAAAGCAGCCCGCAGTCCACGATTGCTATGCGGAGATTTCCCGCATGGCGGGCGATTTCCAGGGAGCACTTGCACACTATGGCGAGGCGCTGAAACTGGATCGGCAATTCATCAGCTCGCAAGTGGGAATTGCTGATACCTACGCGTTGATGGGCGACCAGCAGAGAGCGCGGCAGGAATATGCCAAGGCGCTCAATATTCCAGACAGCGGAAATGATCGCTTCGAGATCGAAATGCAATCTGCCACCACCTTCGTACGCGAGCACCGGTTTGTGGAGGCCGACCAGGCATTTCGCGCGGTTGCAGATGGAGCTCATAAAGCCGGTAACTCTTTCGTGGAAGCTGAAGCACTGTGCGCGATGGCCATGTATGAGCCTCGCTTCGCCACTGCCGCACAAGACCTGGAAAAGGCAAGCATGGCGGTAAACCAAACCGCGGTCATGTCCAAATCCGCGCTGAATGAAGAGCGGGCGCACATTCTGGAGATTCAGGCAATTCGTGCGGTGCACTCCGGAATGGATGATGTTGCGACTAAGGTCCTGGGCGAACTGGCAAGCGCTGCCGATACCAGCCATAGCGCGGCCATCGCACGCTTCTCTGACGCAGCACAAGGCGCATTCCTCATGCAACATGCGGAATACGCCAAGGCCATTCCTCATCTTGAAGGAGATGTAAGCAATCCCCTGTCACTGGAACTTTTGTGGCAGGCGTTCGATAAGACAGGCGCGAAGGCAGAAAGCCAGGCCTTGGTTTCGCGCATGGCGGTATTGAATCGGCCCACCGTGGAGCAGGCGCTCACCCAGCCGGAGTTCCGGGTCAGCCTCAACCGGGCGGTCCAGCAGCCGTAAACGCTGCCCAAAACACTTATGGCGCGGATTCCTGTCATCCGATTCGGAAAACTGGCCGACCACGCCCGCCAACTCACTCTCACCAGCTATGCCCCAAGCATCAGCCTGGAAGGTCTGGTGCGCGGCGTGGACAACGTGCGCCATGATGTTTTTCTGAGTCAAAGATTGTGCGACGAAGCGCGCGCCTACGTAAACGGCTTGATCACGCGGCATGGCAATGTGGCGGACTTAGCTATCGGACGACCGCTGCAACAGCCCAATAATCGCTTGCTGATGCGTAAGCCCGAACGCGGTGCCGCGCCGGCGGCTCCCAAGGGAACGCTGGTTGAGTTCAAGCGCTTGCTGACTGAGTTGCTGGTGGAGGCCCTCAATCGGGCAAAAACAGAAAACAATGTAGCCATTGATGTGCTGGCCCGGCTGGCGGTGGTGAAGTTGCTGCGGGCCGAATTGGCCGGCCAATTTTCTGAGGTACTCGAACGCTGCCGGACCCTGCTCAAAAGCGCCGAAGGTCCGCATCAAGAGAAAGCCATTGCGATGAGGGAGCGGGTCTCCTCTTTACAAGTCGCCAAGAAGACGATCCTGCGGCGCGCGGGACAGGAATTGTTTGAGAACTTGCGTGATATCGAAAAGCAAACGCTTGTCCGCATGCGCCGGTCGTTATTTGGCGACACAAAGTTTGGCGACCTCAACTTGCCGGATTATGACGTGTTCCTGAACCGTTTGATCTTCACCGAGGACGGCCGTGACGACTATGTGAATGCTGAGCATTACGTGATGATGGGAAACTACGACCGGGATCCAGACCGCTTCTCGACGATCCGGGAAGTGGTGATCGCGTTCTTGCAATCGTTGGGCGTGGGGGGCGAAGACGATAGCGCGCTGGATGGATTGATGAGCGCTCCGGAGAATGCTCAAGAGCTGGTTGCAGGCGGCAATCCGGATGAATCTACCCCGCAGGGCAAGGCGCAGCGGGCCTTGCTTTCAGGGTGGGTTGAGATGCTACAGGACAGCGGCGTCATGGACTTTGTAGCCGCCTCTTATGAAACAGTGGTATTGCTATCCGAATACTCTCCCACTATTAACGCGCAACAGCTCAAGAATGCCTTGGTTTCACGGCAGGAATGCAGCCGGGTGGAAAGCTTGATTGCGGAGCATACTCGCCTGTCGGCTGACAATCTGAATGCCGCCGTGAGACGCCTGGCAGGCATGCGCGGTCAGGAGCGCGCCAAGATAGCGGGACGCTTCCTGGGAGACTTCATGCGCTACCACCGCGACCTGCGGCGCCTGGAAGCCCTCAATTCAGCTCTCGACAGCGTGAACATCATCAGCAATGACAAGCTTCGCGAGCTCTCGTCGCTCAATCACCTGCTGTACGAATTTCTGATCAAAGAGGAACAGAAGCCCAGCCAGGACCGAATTGTTCACCACGTGGTGATCAAAGCTGACGTGCGTGATTCCACCAAAGTGACACGCGCACTCTGCGAGCGCGACTTGAATCCGGCCTCGTACTTCAGCCTCAATTTCTACGATCCGGTGAATAAGCTTCTGGCCAAGTATGGCGCCAGCAAAGTATTCCTTGAGGGTGACGCCGTCATCCTGGCGCTCATGGAACGCGAAGGCGAGCGCCGATTCGCGGTGAGCCGGGCCTGCGTGCTGGCTCGCGAAATGGTGGACATTGTCCGTGCCTACAATCAGGAATCGCAAAAAGACGGGCTGCCGATGCTGGAGCTGGGAGTGGGCATTGCTTATCACGATGCTGCTCCCATGTACCTAATGGACGGCGAAACCCGCATCATGATTTCTGAAGCGCTGAATGAGAGCGACCGTCTTTCCTCATGCAGCAAGAAAGCCCGCCACGTGTTGCCCAGTGGCGCCCCATTCAACGTTTACCGTTTCCAACTGATTCAAGCTTCCGCCCAACCGGATCCAGATGAACCGCCCCTGGCCTACAACATCGGCGGAATCCAGTTGAATGTCGCGGCATTTGCACAACTGCAGCGCGAGATTTCCTTGCAGCCTCTCAACATCATTATGCCGCCGCTGTGGACGGGCGAGACCTTCAATCTTTATAGCGGACTCGTACCGCTGGATGGCGGGCTGTTCCATCGCCTGGTAATCCGCGAAGCCAAAATAGCGCAAATAGCCGCGACCAACTTCTCGCTGCAGAGGTGGAGTGAAGTTTGCTATTACGAAGTCTGCACCAACCCAGCCGTATACCAGTTTGCAGGGGAAGCAGCAGCGGCCGCGGCAGGCATCAACTAGTCGAATCAGTATCCAACTTTGCGTGAGCGGAATGGAATCCGGACCACCGCTTCCAGGTCTACCGCAGCCCCATTTTTCCTGGCGGGCATAAACCGGCAGTGGGAGAGCGCGATGCGGGCGTACTGGTCCAAGCGATCGTCAACCCCACGCAACACTCGCACATCGGCTACACTCCCATCGCTACGAATGATGGCGAAGAGGGTCACCGTCCCTTCCACTTGTTGCCGTATCAAATTTCCCGGATAAGCCGGATCAACCTTCTCCGTAGCCACCGGAGCCGTCAATTCACCGCCTGTTCCGTTGTCGTTGAGCTCGGCGAAACGCATGATCCAGCTGCCCCATTTGGAATTCAGATTAGGCATGCTCAGAATGACGGAATAAAACCGCTTGAGACCGAAGATCTTCTTTTCGAGCTCCGGCACGTCGGGGAGCGGGGAACCAGCAGGGTTCACCTCCCGAGGGGGGAGATGGCGAATGTGCAGCGGCAGCATCGCCGCCGCGATCAGACCGGACCTGCCAGGCAACGTAGCGGCCATGGAAGGATGAACAGCTTTTCCCGCCGCATCGCCAGCTCTGACCGGACCAGGCGTGACCGTCAGGCCAGGACCATCATCGCTCGCCATGCCGGTGCCGCCACCACCGCTGGACGCTCCTCCAGCTACCATGCGGGGGCTGGCCACAGGCCCCGGCTGGCCTTCTGGAGCTGTGGCGAAATTGCCATGGCGATTGCCGCTGGGCAGGTCTATCGGACCGGTTGGCTCGACCGGATGCAAGCCTAGGGCGATAATCTGGCCGCCCCCGGAACGCGCCAGCCCACGTACATCAGGAGGAGCCATTGGCGTAGCGATGGGTTGGAATGTTCCCCCAAGGCTCTGTTGTGCCGGGACTGGCAGTTTGGGGGCCAATACGCTGGGCTGCAGGTCCGCAACGTTCATTGTCCCGGGGTTCCGCGGGACGACAGTTGTTGAGGGCGGAGGCTCAACCACCGCGACGGCGGGAGTTTGCAACGGGTGATGCGTGGACAAAGTCAGCGATGGATCAGGTGGCGGCGCGATAACAGGACTTTGAGCTAGTGCGTGAGCTGGTCTCGTGAGTCGCTCCAGTTCCGGCGGAGGTGCCACAACACTGGTTGGCAGAACTTGCACATTAACATTGGCGCGCATTGAGCCGGTTACGGGCACAGGCGAAGGAACAGGTGTCCATGCAACCAGGTTAGGCAGTGGAACGTCGGCGGTTAGCTTCACCCGCGGTGGCGTGATCACGGTTTGCGAGCGGTTATCTACTTCCGCCGGTACGGAAATGACTTCTTGCCTGGCATGACCGGGGCTTCCCTTTTGAGCCGAGCGTGCCGGTCTGCTCTTCTGGTTTAAAGGAGGCAGATACTCCGAGGCACTGTAATAGATGACCTGACTCTTTTCCAAGAACTTGCCGCTGAACTGCTGCGAAGCATGAGGCTGAACTTGCGACAACGCTACTACGACGATGAGTAGAAGGATGTGAAAGAACGCAGATTGCGCCAATCTAGACCATGGGATCGCGCGCTCCACGAAAACGGTAGATCCAAACGGATTACCTTTGCCAACAAGCCGGAGGGAGGTAATAGAAGGGCCTGACGAGGAGAGCAGTTCCCCAACACTGCTGGAGAAACTGTCCCAGCAGGGCTCTGATTCAATAAGGAGTTGAAGATCTGGCGTCGCGCCTCGCTCCGGCGGCGGTTGCGAATTGGGCTGGCGAGGGAGGCTCGGCATCACTAAAAACCCGGAGTAAGGCGATTATAGCTACTTTCGGCGCCTGGAAATTTACTTGTCCACAACCCTGTGTTGCTGCCTGTGTTTTAATGGGAAAGCGATGCGATATATTGCCCTAAACTTGGTGCTATTTTGTTGCGCGGTAGCGTTTTCTCAGTCAACTGATAAGCCTGCAACTGACACCGCTGGGGACGATTATTCCGGGATGTATAGCTTTCTGCGCGAGGGCGAATTTGTGCAAGTATCGGTGGAAGAAGGGGGAAAACTCAGCGGCTTCGTTTCGCGCTTTGGTGATGCGGACAGCGATCGTGGCGCGTTTCTCGACCACTTCATTAAGCAGGGCACGCTCGCGGGGCACGACATAAAGTTCACCACTGAAACCGTTCATGGTGTGTGGTTTGAATTTAAGGGGACAGCGGACCGGGGCAATGGTAAAACCCCCGATGACGAAGCCTATTACGTGCTGAAGGGAACGCTGACTCAGCACACCGGTGATCCGGGCAAGAATGACACGGCAAAATCCCGCGAGGTGGTATTCAAGTCCTTTCCTCAGGACGTAAGCCAATCCAACAAACTCCCGGATTGAATCACCGAATACCGCCGCCACTACCGGTCGAACCACTGACAATCGGCAATAGAACATAGGACGCAAACTGGTCCGAGCGATATATGTGCTGGGTGGCAGGCTGGTAGTCCGCATCCGTTGCTTTGAATATGTTGGGGACAAACTTTTGTGGGTTGCGGTCAATGACCGGGAACCATGTGCTCTGCACCTGCACCATGATGCGATGGCCTTTGAGAAACACATGGTCATTGGTGTGCAGGTCAATGGTGTAGTGGTTGATCTGGTTTGCCTCCACTGGTTCTGGTTTTTCGAAATTGTTACGGAAACGGGCCCGCATCACCTCATCGGCAATGATCAACTCATAGCCACCCAGCTTGCGGTCTGGCGGGTAGTTTTCCGGATAAACATCAATCAGCTTCACGATCCAGTCACTGTCGGTCCCGCTGGTGGAGGCGAACAAGTGCCCCACAATATCGCCGGCCACGATGATGTCTTCTTTTAACGGCTCTGTCTGGAGAGTCAATACATCAGGGCGAGACTGGGCGAAGCGTTGGTCTTCTAAAAGCCAGGTCGGCCAGCCTGGGCCAGGATAGGTGGGCGAGATCGGCTGATGCCGATACGGAACCGGGTGGGAGGGATCGGAAACGTAGCTGTCAAAACCCGGCTCGCCGCTCGGTGAGGGCGCGTCAAAAGAGAGCTGGCCGCGCTCGCGGAAGTACAACTTGCGCTGGCTCACATTCTGGGTGGGAGGCCAGGCCTCATATTGCTTCCATTGATTACTGCCGGTTTCGAAGGTGAGCGCCTCGCCTAGCGGCAGCTTGCCTTTGTCCTTCAGCCAATACGCGAACCAAGGAGCTTGTACCTGTCCGCGGAAATATTTTCCCGTGTCAGTTTGGAAATCGATCGGCCCCAGTTTGCGGCCGTCGCCTCCTGCCCATCCGCCGTGATTCCAAGGCCCGACGACCAAATAGTTTGCGTGCTTGGAGTCGTTCTTTTCGAGAAGTTCGTAAATCTTTACCGGTCCGTAAAAATCCTCCTGGTCCCACCAGCCTGCCACGTTGAGATTGGGAACGGTCGGGGCTTTCAGATAAGGCCAGAACGCCAGTTTTTGCCAAAACTCATCGTAGTTCGGGTGCTCGACAAAATCGTTCCAGGTTGGAAGCTTGCCGTGGAAATACTTTGCATTGGCATTGGAGAGAGCGCCTAGAGCGAGATACCAATCGTAAGTGTCGTACTTGTCGAACTGAAAAGAGAAATTCTCTTTTGTAGTTTCCATTAAAGCGGCATATTCGAAGCCATAGCTGAGCCGGAATGCGCCATTGTGGTGGAAATCGTCGCCCAGAAACTGGTCCTCGGGCGAAGCCTGCTCCGAAGCAGCTTTAAGGGCTGGATGAGGATCGAGAAGCGCCATGGTTGTAAGCCACCCACCATACGAAATGCCGAGAATACCGACACGGGCATTGTTGTGGGGAACATTCTTGAGGAGCCAGTCGATCGTGTCGTAGGTGTCGGTGCTTTCGTCAATGCCTTTGGCGTCACTCTGGTTGCGAGGAGGACGGTTCATGACGAACTGGCCTTCTGATTTGTAGCGGCCGCGAATGTCTTGAAATACGAAAATATAACCTTCTTTGATCAAGTCCCCGTAGGACCCGAGCAACTTGGTATACCCCTGTTTGTCGTCCTCCAATCCATAAGGAGTGCGTTCAAAGATGAAGGGCAGCGGTTCTTTTATCTTCTTAGGCGTGTAAATCTCAGTGTGCAGGCGTACACCGTCGCGCATGGGAACCATCATGTCAGTCTTACGGAAGAGCTTGCTGTACTCGGTCTGCGCAGCGCCGGGAGAAGCCAGCAGCAAGAGGTGAATGGCAAGGATAATAGTCAAACTAACGTCGCACTGACGAATTCGCACGCTCAGTCTCCAGTCCTCGGGTGTGGCGAAGAACGGAAACCATACGTCAGCCGCAAAGAAAATACCAGAGGCAAGCTGGAAGCAGGCAAGAAAGCGCAGAGGTTTAGAACAATTCTCCCGAGAGCAGCTAATTGGGCCTAGAGCTACTGTTACTCGCCGCGAATGAGGTCTTGCGCCTGGTGTAGGTGAGTCGTCCGGCGATGAGACGCCGCAGTTTGAGCCGCGCGCGCCATAGGCGCGCCTTGACGGTGGAGCGCGTGATGCCGACGTGCTTGGCAGTTTGGTTGATAGAGAGCTTTTGCAGGTCGCGCAGCTCGAATATCTCTCGATATTTAGGCGGTAGCATAGCGACGGCCTTATTAACGACCAGCCTCTGCTCTTCGCGCTCGAGAGTTTGCCAGGGAGTTTCTCTCTTGTCGGGAAAATCACGATGCAGTGTGTGGCCGCTGGGCAGCTCGTATTCGAGCGGCTCAAAGGTGACCCGCCGATTTTTGCGCAGCAATCCCCGCGCCTCGTTGACCGTAATGCGCACCAGCCAAGTGCTGAATTTCGATTCGCCCCGGAACTGATTGAGATAGCGAAAGGCTTTCAAAAGCGACTCTTGTACCACTTCCTCGGCATCTGCGTGGTTTCCGGTTATGGCGAGAGCGGTGAGATAAATATTGCGCTCATGCGGCCGGATGAGCTCATAAAAGAGATCGGTAGCACCATTTCGGATCGATTGGATCAGTGAGGTGCTTGTATCCGCGGATAGCACGCTCGGAAATACAAGATGGTCAACGCATCCCGCCATGCCCATTGAAACACTCGATTGGCGCGTCTCGGTTGAAACCCTCATCAACATTGGAGACGCTAGAATTTTGGGTTACATTGATATAAATCCCACGCGCGGAAGCATTCATCCCCATCAATCGCAGAATTGTTAGGGCAGATTTGTGCCTGTATGATGAATGGCCGTTTGTTTTAACCATGCGGACTACAGGAGATTGAATGCGAGGCTTGCAAGGCAAACGCGTCCTAATCACGGGAGGTGCAAGCGGGATCGGGGCTGCCACCGCAGTCCGATTCCTGGAGGAAGGTTCCAAGGTAGTGGTGCTCGACCGTGACCCCAAAGCGCGGGAGAGAATTGGCCGTGAGCTTCCGAAACTTTCAGGGGTGGTAGAGGCGGACGTTTCAATTCTTCAGCAGGTGCGTGCGGCGTTTGAAAAAGCCGTCGCCGCAATGGGTGGCGTGGACGTGCTGATCAACAATGCCGGGATCAGCATTCGTCATAACTTTCTGGACATCACTCCTGAGGAATGGGACAAAGTCCTGGCGGTGAATCTGACGGGAGTTTTTTATGTAGCACAGATCGCCGCGCGGCACATGGTCGAGCGAGGAA
The DNA here is from genome assembly GCA_035651655.1 of Terriglobales bacterium. Lineage (NCBI taxonomy): Bacteria > Pseudomonadati > Acidobacteriota > Terriglobia > Terriglobales > Terriglobales bacterium. The sequence goes on along the minus strand of DASRFG010000035.1, from coordinate 12,995 downwards.
ACGGGGTAATCCTGCAGACCGCTTCTACCAACGGCATCATGGGATATCCGTTTTATGCCGACTACAATGCCACCAAGGCAGGCGTCATCGAGTTGACCAAATCCATGGCGCTGGAGCTTGCGCCCAAGGTGCGAGTGAACGCCATCGCGCCTGGGTATGTCCTTACGCCCATGCAGCGTGCGGAATATACAGATGCCATGCTGGATGAGGTCAATGGCAAGATCCCCATGCGCCGCCATGCCAAGCCGGAGGAGATTGCAGGTCTGTTCGCCTACCTCGCGTCGGATGATGCGGCCTATATTACGGGGCACGTCTATGTGATTGATGGCGCCGAAACGGCGGGTAGCCTCGCAGGCCGATAGAGCTGCGATTCATGCCAAAACAACACAAAGCGAATCCGCGGCCCAGAGAACATGGTGTGTTGGCCGGCAAGATCGCGCTGATCACCGGTGGCGCTTCGGGCATCGGGCGCGCCACGGCGCTGTTATTCGGACGCGAAGGGGCCACAGTCGTAATCGTTGACCTGGACGAGACGGGCGGGCGGGCCGCGGCAAAGGAAATCATCGCGGACGGAGGCGATGCGGTTTTCGATCACGCAGATGTTACGAGTGCCAACGACTGTCAGCGGGTCATGCGCAATGTTGAAGAGAACTATGGCGGACTGGCCATCCTGTTCAACAACGCAGGAATCATCCGCCGGGCTTCAATTGTGGACCTCAGCGAGGCGGATTGGGACAAAGTGATGGCGGTCAATGTTAAGTCTATTTTCCTGATGTCAAAGCATGCGATTCCGATGATGGCAAAGTCGGGCGGTGGTTCGATCATCAATACTGCCTCTGGCTGGGGATTGGCGGCCGGCTCGCGTGCAGCCGTGTATTGCGCCTCCAAAGGCGCGGTGGTGCTACTGACCAAGGCCATGGCAATAGATCATGGCGAGCAGAATATTCGTGTGAATTGCATCTGTCCGGGAGATACGGATACGGCCATGCTGCGTGATGAAGCGCGGCAGCTTGGCACGCCCACGAACCGTTTTCTCAAGGGCGCAGCGCAACGGCCATTGGGACGCGTGGGCAAGGCGGAAGAGATCGCGCAGGCTGCACTATATCTGGCGAGCGACGCGTCATCATTCGTCACCGGCACAGCGTTGGTGGTGGACGGCGGCGGGCTTGCCGGAACGGTGTAGCGCCGCCTACCCTCGCGCATTCTTGCGTGCGCGCTGCACACCCGCACGTAGCGCTCGTTCGATGATGCGCTTATAACCTGCCCGATTTTCAGTGTCCATGACAGTGGCGGCAATGCCTCCCGGCGTAGCAGCCTCATACAGCAGTTCTTCCAGCGGAATTTTTTCTTGGCGGAAGGCGGCGATCGCGTCGGCTAAGGCATGGGCTGCAGCAATCAAAGCATGGTCACGGTCAAGCCCCAGTTTTTCAGCCGCTTCGGCGAGGGTGGCCAGCGCATGATACCCGTGGCTGGGAGAGTACGTCGCGGTGAACACATCGAAATTTTTCTCCGGTATCTCCAGCACGGTTCCGACGTGGGCGAAGAAATTGCGTACCAATCTGCGAGCAGTGCCAGGCACACTGCGGTCGAACGTGACCGCGGTCAGCCCTCGCCCGGTGCGGCATACCGGGCTCGGCATGGCGCGGGCCCAGTGGACCTGCGGCAAATGCACCCGCAATTTCGTGAGAGGCACACCAGCAGCGAGGCTTACTGCTATCAACGAACGGTTCGGCCGGGGGCAAGAGTGACGGAGGGCCGCCAACAATGTGCCAATCGAATCCGGACGAACCGCAACGACCAGCAGCCCGGCAACCGAAACGGCTCGGCACGGGTCAGGTTCGGAGATGGCGTCAAACTCCTGCGTGAGGCGGCGCAATTTTGGCGCATTCCGATCGTGCACCAAAATGAGTGACTTATATCCCGCGCGGCGCAAGCCGCAGATGAGCGCAGAGGTAATGCGCCCGCCGCCCAAAAACACGGTCGCGCTGCTGAGGCTACGCTTCTGATCAGAGCGCGGCACAGGCCTCGTCGGCGGCGCGGAGCATCGTGGCAATATCAGGCTCCGAATGCGCCGTGCTTATGATCCAGTGCAGCCCATTGGAAGGAGTCATGTAGATGCCACGCTCAAGTAACAGGTGAATGAAGCGAGAATAGCGTTCCCGGTCAACAAAGCGGCAGTAATCTCGATAATCGTTGATCGCCTTTTTGTCGGTGAAATAAATCTGGAACATGGGGCCGAAGCCCTGCACAATCGCTTTCACTTTGTGTCGTGCAAAGACGTCGCGCAGTCCTGTGATGGCGGCATCTCCCAAAGTGCGTATTTTGCGGAAGCCGCCGTTGTTCTCAGCAGAGAGCAAGTCAAGGCTGGCGCTGACCACCGCCATCGTCAGACGATGGCCGTTGAAGGTGCCGTAGTGCAGGACCATGTCATCTCCCCAGCGCAACTGAGTGAGGATCTTGCGCGAGCCCGTAACCGCGCCTACGGGAAATCCAGCCCCCAGAGCTTTGCCGAAAGTACTTAGATCAGGCCGAATTCCAAACAACTCCTGGCATCCGCCAGCGGCGTAACGAAAGCCGGTGACCACCTCGTCCATGATGAGGAGCGCCCCGTGTTCGCGGGCCAGCTCGCTCATGCGCTGAAGATAGCCGTCGCGAGGCGGAATGCATCCCATGTTCGCCATAATGGGCTCGGTGATGACCGCTGCCAGGCTATTGCCGTGCTCGTGAATGACCTTTTCGAGCTGTGAGACGTCGTTCCAAGGTGCGATTAGGACATCGTCAAAAGTGCTCGCAGGAATGCCGCGGGAATCGGGAATACGTGCGGGATGTTCAGGAGGACCCAGTTGATCGGGCGGGTGGCTATGAGCGTTCAAGAGAAAGGCGTCGTACCAGCCATGATAGTGGCCTTCGAACTTTAGGAATTTGTTGCGTCCGGTGTAAGCGCGCGCCAGGCGCAATGCCAACATGGTGGCTTCGGTGCCGGTATTGGTAAAGCGTACGGCCTCGGCGGATGGGACCATCCGGCAGAAGCGCTCGGCAGCATCCAATTCCGCCGGTGTGCTGGAGGCGAAATGCGACCCTTCTGACATGACCTTTGAGACCGTGGAAACCAGCGCAGGATGCGCGTGCCCATGGATCAGGGCGCCGAATGACATCATGAAATCGGTGTACTGATTGTTGTCGACATCCCACACCTGGGTTCCGCGACCGCGTTGCACAACTACGGGGCCTGGAGAAAAGACGGTGCTGCCGCGGGAGGGCGAATTTACTCCTTCGATAAGAACTTTCTGGGCCCGCTCGTACCAGGATTGCGAACGGTTGCGTCGTCGAGAAATGATGGTGTTTGCCAGGACAGGCTCCTATAGAGGGGTCGAGGACGCCATAGTACCAGACGGCAAATATAGGTAATTCACCCTGACGTAGGCATGCAGATGAGACTGAACTCTTATCAGGCGGGTTTCTGCGGTGCGCTTTAGCTAGGGGAGGAGCCGATGATCAGCGGTTTGCCAGGCAGTGGCTGACCCCAGATGCAACGTTCGGGATCCAGGCACATGATGCCCGCCTGGGTGTGCTGCGATGAACCATAGCCTCCCACCCAGATCACTTGAAAGCGGGCGGTACGTCCGCGGTGTTTTACTTCGATGACGGTGGCGGGACCGATGAGGCTGGGAGCGCCGTCCAGACGGGCGCCACGCCGGCTAACGTCGAAGGTGAAGGCATCTTGCTGAAAACGAACGCCTGCGGCGTCGCGGCCGCAGACTCTTACTCGCAAACGAGCGGCATGACGGGGTTCAGGGCGGCTGGCCATAATCACCTCTAGAAGCATGAAACCGCGACTAGCTAGGACGGATCAAATTACCGAAGTGCTAGTCCGAAATCACAAGTACCCAGCCCTTGGAAAATGCTGCTCTTCCTCTATTTCTGTGGCGTCCCAGAACCGCAAAACCGCTAACTTGCCCCCCGACGGCGACGCTTTTGAACCTCGGCATAGCGGAAGCATTCGACTGCGTGGTCGTTGACCATGCCGACCGCCTGCATGAAGGCATAGCAAATCGTAGAGCCGACAAACTTGAACCCCTGGGCCAGCAAGTCCTTGCTCATGCGGTCCGATGCAGCGGTGTGAGCTGGCAGCCGATCGCCTGCTCGCCAGGCGTTCTGCACCGGACGTCCATCCACGAACTGCCAAATGTAGGCATCGAAAGAGCCGGAGCCTTCCTTTATCTTCAAGAAGGCCTTGGCGTTCTGGATTGCCGCCGCAACTTTTAATTTGTTGCGCACGATTCCGGGATCGCGAAGCAACTGGGCAACTTTTCGGGAATCATAACGGGCGATGCGCGCGGCATCGAACTCATCGAAAGCTAGCCGATAATTTTCACGCTTGTTAAGAATGGTTGACCAGCTCAGTCCAGCCTGGGCACCTTCAAGGATCAGGAATTCGAAGAGCACGCGGTCGTCATGTTGCGGCAGTCCCCATTCGGCGTCGTGGTAGGCGATCATCGCTTCCGAGCTTGCCCAGGAACAGCGGCGCTTTGCCACTGGTGTCTTTTTCATTTCGGCCAATCTGAAAGGTCTTGATTGCAGGGATGGCGGCTGCAAGGACCGTTCTCGTGCTTGATTGTTATAATTGATCGGACGCGGTGGGAGTAGCTCAACTGGCAGAGCACCGGACTGTGGCTCCGGACGTTGTGGGTTCGATTCCCATCTCCCACCCCAGCCATCCGGTTTCAACTCAGCAATTTACAGCGTTCTCGTGAGTCAGTTAGAGTCACGAGCCGTTTTTTTTAATTTCCTACAATACACAGTGACGGGACCAAGCGTCCGACAATCATGACCGTCCAAATCTACATTGGACGTGGGATTGTTGTCTGTATAGCTGTAGAGGTTGAGTGACTGTGGACTGCTCAGGTTCCCATGAGGGATTGGCTGTGAATCAACAGACCAATCCGGAGTCATAAAGCATCCATACGGAAACGCTAGGCGGGAGAGGACGTTCTAGGAGTTGCTTGAGGGACTCCCGCTGCAACTCCACGCTAAACTAACGTACACATATGAGCAAAGGTACCCCTAAATCCTATCCTGACGTCAACCAAGTGATTTCTCCCGTATTCCTCGATCCGTGATAGTTTCGTTCATGTGGATTGTTTGTGACCACGCTCTTGTGGAATACCTATGGTGATGAGTCCTGGTGCAGCCGCTAAAGCAGTCAAGGGAAAGGTCGACTTCGACCCCAATAAGTTTCTTGCAACCATTGGCGAGGGCAGAAGAATTTTGTCCTTTCGAAAGAACCAGGGCATATTTGCTCAAGGGGATGAGGCGGATGCGGTATTTTTCCTTCAGGCAGGTAAGGTAAAGCTCTCGGTCGTCGCCAAGACTGGCAAAGAAGCGACCATCGGCATATTAAATTCCGGCGATTTCTTCGGCGAAGGGTCTATCGCGGGCCAGGCTCGTCGCATGGGTTCTGCAACGGCGATTACGGATTCTGCCGTCTTGAAGATTGACAAGCAGGCGATTATCGAAGCCCTGCACCGGGAACACACGTTTTCAGATCTGTTCGTGGCGTATTTACTGGCCAGAAACATACGCTATGAGGCTGATTTAGTGGATCAACTTTTCAACTCCAGCGAGAAAAGACTGGCTCGAGTCCTTCTTCTGCTGGCCCGCTTTGGCAAAGAGGGAACTCCCGAGATCGTGGTACCGAAGATAAGTCAGGCAACGTTGGCAGAGATGGTGGGCACTACCCGTTCGCGGGTCAATTTCTTCATGAACAAATTCAGGAAGCTGGGCTTCATTGAATACAATGGCGGGCTGAAGGTACATAACTCGCTGCTCAACATTGTTCTGCACGATTAAAGACATTTCTTTCCTGATCGTCCACCGACAATCGTAAAAAAGAATGCCGTCCGGTGTCGGACGGCTATCAAGCCTTGCCTAACATCTCTTTAGACATCACTTCGAGCATACGATTTGGAGCGAGTTCGAAACAACAGGCCTGCGCCTATACAGAGCAAGCCAACCAGAGCCATCAAGGGAAAAGAACTGGCGGTGTGTGGTAGTTCCTTTGGGGCTTCTACAGCTGCCAGCGTTGCTGGTTGGATCTGGGCGGGTTTGGTCTGAAGCACTTGTGTGGCCGGCGCTTCCTGCTGGTCAGGAGTGATTGCCACCACTGGCACCGTCAGGCTCGGGGCCACGCCGCTGGGAATGGCCAATACAGGAATCTTGTTGGCGGCAGCCAGCGCGAGCGCTCGCTCCTTGGGATAAACAAATTCCTGTCCATACGAGTTGCCGGGATAAAATCAGGCATGGATTGCTTCCGGAGTATTCGATGGCCGCTCCTCGAAATCAAGGACAGTCTTGTCGGTCGGCTTCAGACGATAGTTATTGATCGCCAAAACGGTTGCGAATATCTTGGTCTTATCTTCATTCCAGATTTGCACGATGTGCCGGTCACTATTGGAGTCGGCCAGGGCGAATGTATAGGTTCCCGCAGGCAGGACCATGCCGGGGATCTCGAACGCCTCGGTAAATGTCATCTTGGTCTGTTTGTTCCATTCGTCAGCTCTCGCCTTGGGCAATGCGAACCCGAAAACGGCAACCAGGCACAATGCCGCTCCGAACCTCTTAATCGAATGCATATTCGTTTCCTTTCGTCAGATGACCAAGAATCGCACATACCGGGAGCTAAAGCTGTGCAACTTTGAACACCACACGTGGCTTTTTGGGGGAGAATGACATCGAAGATGGGTGATTCGGTGAAAAACGCGACACAAGATCAAGATGACCTTCATCTTGAGACAGCCCGCGCATGAGCTCCGGACTCTAACAGCGTCTGTGCATGCTTTCAAAGACCTTGTAGCCAGGTACGGCAAAGACGGGCACATCGTTGGTTGGTGTTGTTACCGCTGCTCCTGGAATGTGCTACGAAATTTCCATTTATCTGACTTGGTCGCCTTAGTCATTGCCCGCGCTGAGTTTCTCCTGCATCACCATTCCGACAGGCGAAGCCCCGGAACCATGCGGCGCAGCACCCCCAACACCATTAACTAAGCTCCAGGCGTGCGGCTTTCGCCGAGGACCGCAAAGGCCGATCGAGTGATGCGCTCGACCGGCCTTTTCGTTGTGTTGCGGCTTCGACCCGGCTTATGGCTGGGTTTTAGGTTTAGCCTTTTTTCTGACTGCCGGCCCGGTCGTTTTCTTGGTTTGTTCCTCCTTGAGCAGCGTCAGGGAATCCACAGCGTTGAAGGGATACTGTTGGGCGGACTCCTGGGACGCCTGGCCAGCATTGCTCAGTGTGATGTCCACACGGCGATTGCTGGCGAGGATAATCGTTCGCATGTTATGGAGCATTCTCTGCCGATCTTCTGGACTCAACTCGGGGTTCCGTTGAACCGCATCTTTCACCTGGGCGTCAGAGAGGTTTTGTTGCTTGCCGAACGCCTTGGTCTGGATGTTGGCGGCGGGAACACCCTGTTCGATCAGCAAGCGCTTGGTGCGGTCGACACGCCGTTCAGAGAGCGCCTGATTGTATTCCACGGAACCGCGCGGATCGGCGTGGCCTTCAAGGGTCAAGCGGGCATCCGGCTTGGCTTCGAGATATACCTTGAAAGCACTGGCGAGCGCGATGAGAGTTTTCCCTTGGCTGGCAAGCAGACCGGCGTCGGGATCCTGGAGTGTAGGTTTGGCGGTTGCAAAATAAACGCTGTGGAGGGCAAGCTTTTTCTCGATGGTGCTGACATCCGGGACTCGACGTGGAGGCGGAGGTTGCAGGTTCACGGTGGTTGAGGAGGAAGCGGTGAGCGGCGGGTTGCGGTCGTCGCTTACATTGCAGATCACGGTAATTGTCCCAGGCTGTGCCCCGCTTGCGTCCAGGGTGGCGGTGGAGGTGCTGCCGGCGATGTTTCCGGCGCTCGTGGTGTAGCTGTAGCTCAGCCTGCGGCCGTCGGGGCTGCTGGCGTTCGAAGTAATGGTGGAGGTTCCACCCATCGGTACGCTCGCCGGGTCTGACGAGCATGCAACGACGGGCGGACGCGGCTCTTTCACGGTGAATGTGGCGGTGCAGGAGGCCATGCCATGTACGCTGCCGTCGCTCAAGCTGGCGGTGACATGGTGTGAGCCTGACTGCAAGCCTGTAGTGTCAATTTGCGTGGAAGCGCCGGTTGCGCCCGGTTTCACTCCGGAGCCACTCCAGTTGTATTTGACCGTACTGGGATTGAAATTGGACCCCGCGGCAGTGGCGGTCACAGGCTCGCCGGCAAAGATGTCGGTCGGCTGTACTGAGCAAGTGGCATTGCGAGGCGTTACAGTGGGTTCGCCGCCCCACATGAGCACAATGCCAGCCTGCAGTCTTGCGCCCCGGAGATCGGTTGTTGAAGTCGTGGCCGAAGGACCATACCGGTAACTGGACATTAGATAGTCGGCCCTCAACAGCCGCAAAGCGACGTGCTCGGTGGCTTTGACATCGAGACCGCCGCCCAGCATAACCCCCAATTTGTCGATGTCGTGGAAGGCGTCAGGCATAAGCCGGTGATCGCCTACTAATGCCTCTAGAAATGGAGAGAAATGAGTACTGCGGAAAGTAACCTTCGGACCGAAGGAAAGATTGGAAAAAGCGGCGTCGTCAATTTTTCTCCCTAACGTACTTTCGCCGCTGCCCCAGTGGATGCTGGTATCGAGCGTTAGGCCGAACCAGCGGTTAAAGTTATAGGTACCGCTTAAGCCAGCGCCGCGTGGATTCGATTCCAGGCGGCTGGTCGCCGGAAGCAATCCGCCGGGAAATGTGCCGTGCACATCGGCGCCGGGATGGAAGAACGAGTATCCACCGAAGAGCTCCCATTTAGGCGCAGGCTGATCTTGCGCGGCCGCGAGTGTGCCCATAGTACAAAGGACGGCAACGACTGCGAACCACATCGCCACAACCCTGCCAGAAAGGTTCTGAAAGCGAGATGACATATTAAGATTCCTCCGCACTCCATCGCTTGAAATCTGCAACCAGTTCGGGAGTGGGCCGGTTTCAAACCGGGCCCACTACCCCACGACCAGCCGTCTACTGATCGACGGTATTAGTGTCCAATGTGACCGCGGCATTGCGGGCCAGGGCCCGGCCATGCAGGGTCGCGCCCGTATCCAGCGTGACCGCTTGCAGCGACATGATGGTTCCGTAGAAGATTGACGTCGTCCCCAGAGTGGCTGAGCTGCCCACTTGCCAAAAGATGTTCTGGGCCTGTGCGCCTCCTGCCAGGACAACCTGCGTACCTCCCAGGGTGGTGAGTGTGGACCCGACCTGGAAGATAAATACGGCGTTCGCGTCCCCTTGCGCATCGAGAGTGACATTGCCCGCCGACAGCATGACGGTGCTTGACGTCTTGTAGAGTCCAGGAGTGAAAGTAAGGCCACTCATATCTCCCGGTAAGACCGCGCCGCCAGGTAATCCGGCGGTGTAGTTATACGCGGTGGTCAGATCGAGTTGAGCCTGTGCTGCGGTCGGATCAGTTATATGCATGACCGCCGGCGGAACCATCGTTCCCGGTGGGAATCCTGTGACCGCGGATCCCGGGCTTAGTCCAAGGTCTCCATTCGCAATCGTAGTGAGTCCTGTATTTGTGACGGTAGAACCCGCCAGGACTCTGAAGTTAGCGGCCGATCCCAAAGGCACCGGCGACGCCTGACATGCCACGGCTGCCGTGGTGAAGCTCCATACAAAGTTGCTTGCCAGCGAATTGCCAAGCAGATCTTTCGCACCCGTGGTAATGGTCGCGGTATAGAGAGTGCTTAGCGCCAGATTGCTCGCTGGGGTAAAGGTCGCGGCGTGGCTTAGAGCGTCGTAAGTAACGGCGCCTGCCACCGCGCTCGCTCCGGCCAACCTGAAGGTCTGAGTGTTAATGGTGGAAGGATTCATCGCCGTGCTAAAAGTGGCGACGACTACGGTGTTCGGACATATACCGCTAGCGCCGGCAGCTGGTGCTACAGAAATCACCGTGGGCGGCCCTGTTTGACAGATAGTGTTACCTGTCGTGAACCTCCATACAAAGTTACTCGTCAGAGCATGGCCGAATACGTCCATGGCTCCAGTCGTAATCGTGGCGGTGTATGCCGTGTTTAGTGCGAGAGTGCTGGATGGCGTGAAGGTCGCGGTGTGGCTTGATGCATCGTAGGCGACCCTTCCTGCTACGACCGCGCCGCCTGGGCCTCTCACGGTAAAGGTCGTAGCATTGATCGTAGCTGGATTCATCGCCTCGCTGAAGGTGGCGGTAATGATCGTATTGGGGCAGGCACCAGTAGCGCCATTGGGAGGCGCTACGGAAATCACAGCAGGCGGGGTTACGCCCGGGATCGTGCCGCTATTCTTGTCTGGATCGCTGCAGCCAGTACTCGCTAGAAGCAGTAGGAATGCGATGAACCAGATTGTGTAGCTCTTATATCTATGCATGACCGTCATCCTTTTGTCTTCTTGGCTTAACTGCTGCTGCGCAGTGGAACCTTGCAAAGCGTTAGTCCTTTTACCAAACCGCTTGTAACGAATCTGTTCACAAGTGCACACTTGAACAAGGTCGATCAACAGTTACTCAGTTACGTGACTGTTTTGGGAGACTAATCTTTGTCTGACAATCAGCGCAGTGATGTCGGTCACACAAAATTGGTCATAGTTTGTGTGGAGTTTCCCACTTTGGATCGAAGTGAGCCTTTCTACTCAGTATTTCGCAGGCGGATAAGCGACTCTGTCTTCTGAGCCGCGTAACGCGCAGAGAGACATCCCTGTGGAAACGTCGAGCGATGAGCAATACTTGTACGTGTGGCGCGCCGATCCGCGCAAAATTTCTTGCTCCACCAATCTCGTCACGACGCGTCGCTACGGGACAAAGAAGCGATTACGCCTGACACTTCGGCACGACAGTCGAATATATTCGGCATTTCCAACTGTGCAATAGTGAACACACTAGGAGGCTTATCTGTTTCATAAAATAAACATATCACCTCCACAATCTTACAACCCAGCTACTCTGGAGCTCATCTTAAGCTCCAGTCTCTGAATAGGAGACCACCTCCAGCGAAGCGGGCCGCCGAAATGTTGACCTCAGAAACTATCAAGAAAGCTCAGATGGGCGATGCCGAGGCATTTAAGCAGCTCTATCACGCGCACAAACGTCACGTATTTGGGCTTTGTCTAAGGATGACGCGCAACGTGACAACCGCCGAGGACCTGACACAAGATGTGTTTTTGCAAGTACATCGAAAGCTGCAAACCTTCCGGTCGGAGTCCACTTTCTCGACATGGTTGCATCGGGTGGCCGTCAACATCGTACTCATGCAACTCCGAGTGAAGACCCCGGTTGAGACCCCGCTGGAAGAATGGTCCTCCCCTTATTCGGATGAAGGCTCGCAGCACCATAGGTTGCGGCAAGAGTTTCAGATTGAAGACCGGGTTCTGCGCGGCTCCATAGATCGCATCACTCTGGAGAGAGCAATAGACGAACTGCCCCCAGGTTATCGCATGGTATTCACCCTTCACGATGTGCACGGTTTCGAACACAACGAGATCGCCGACATTCTCGACTGCTCAATGGGAACGACCAAATCACAGCTCCATAAAGCGCGTATGAAGCTGCGCTTCTTGCTGAGCCCCGCTCTTCGAGAAGTTCCTCAAAGCACTTCCCTGAAGCCACGTGCGGAAGTATTCAAAAGTGCGTTCAGAACCGCTCCGGCCTTGCAAGTAGCATGAAAGATAGACGTTTTACTGCTGATCGCCAGGAATTAGAACGTGTTGGCAAATTACCAATGAAACCTTGGGACCAGCCTAGAAAAGCTCCCAAAAAACGCAAAATCGGCATTGTGCTTTTTTGAACAGACACCACGGGCACCGGAGATTTACTGTCCTTTGAAAGATTTCTCTTAGTCCGTCACAGCCAGTCACTGGAGATCAACTGACACCATTTTTCTGCCCCATGTGCGGCGATACCTGTTTTGAGCGACTGCTTACAATTCGTGGCATGAACGCGCTGACCACGGTCGTCTCGTATCGCTGCCTGACCAATGGCCACATCTTTTTCGTGCGGAAGGTGGATGTTGACGCGGCTGGCTCGCGGCTCTGTCATTTCCGATTCCTAGTAGGAGCACTGGAGCAGACGCGTAGGCGGTACCAGCTTGTCTATGACACAGCCTGCAACAAACGCCAAGCAGCAGTTTTCCTGCGACACATCGCCGCAAGCAACATTACCCGCTCGAAGACGCTAATGCGTCCAAGGTTTGGCGAGGCATGAGGACATCCCTTGTTGCTGAGGTGATCGTCATGGCAGTAGTCGTAGCCTTTTGGGTCCGCGCCTTAATAAGCGGGGGTAATGTTTAGCCAAAGGCGGCCCACTTCGGCTCGCGGGTTCCGGCTGGGACATTTGGTTGATAGGGAGCACGGCACTCGCGTGAACATGAGCAGACGCAAAATGAATCTTCATCTTGGGACATCCCGCGCGGATGGGCTCTGGACTCTACAGGCTCTGTGCATGCCTTCAAAGGCCTGGCAGCCAGATATGGCAAAGACGGCGAACTCATGAGTTTGCTACCGTTGCTCCTGGAATGTGCGACGAAACTCTTATTTACCTGACTTAGTCGCCTAAGTCATTGCCCACGCTGAGTTTCTCCTGCATCACCATTCCGGCAGGCGAAGCCCCGAAACCATGCGGCGCAGCACCCCCAACACCATTAACTAAGCTCCAGGCGTGCGGCTTTCGCGCGATTTCCTTTTGGCACTTGTCCAAAATGGGACAGAATTCTGAGTCTCTGAATGAAATACTTCTTGCGTGGTAGGAGGTTCTCTGTATGTCTACTCCCCTAAAGAGATCCGTCCTGATTGTTGATGACGAATCCAATATCCGCAACAGTCTGGCAATGGTGCTGGAAGCAGAAGGATACGAAACTTCCATCGCCGAAGATGGCTTTGATGCTCTCTTGCAGCTGAAGCGGACTCTGCCCGATGTAGTTCTCTCGGACCTCAGCATGCCCAAAATGTC